>SKTU01000055.1 GCA_007122455.1 Haloarculaceae archaeon
ATTTGCCAACTATTAACACGCTGGGCACACGAGTGTACTTCGGCTCCCAGAGAATCGCATGACGGCACGGATCCCCACTTCGATCGCAAGTGAACTCTCGTCCATAGCGGGGGACTCGAACTCCCGGAATGGACTCACGTCTTGCGAATCCGGAACGTGTGCGGGAGAAGTGGGCCGGCGCAGATTTGAACTGCGGTTACGGCCACCCGAAGGCCGAAGGATACCAAGCTACCCCACCGGCCCGCGTTCGAATCGACGCCGCGGCCAACTTTAAGGGTTGTGATCGGACCCGGTCAGTAACGCGAAAACCCCGCCGTGTCGAGCCAGTTGTGCGCGACGACGATCGCGTGGTCGGCGTGTAGAACCTCCGGACCGACGGAGAGCCGTCGATCGGACACCGCCCCCAGGAGTTCGGTTTCGGCGTCGGTGAACTCGCGGTGATCCGAGAGGACGAAGACGGGATCGTTCGGCGGATCGACGTCGATCGCCGGATCGCCGTCCTCGTGGAGGGTGAGCACTGTCCCCCGATCGGCGGCCTCTCGGATCGTCGTCTCGCCGTCGCGCCGACTGATGTAGACGCCGGGGGAGGGATTGGCCTCCATCGCGCCGATGGCGCCCTCGCGGTTCTCGAGGGCGTTCCGGACGAGCGCAGCAGTCGATCGTTCGTCGGGGTTGAGCCGTCGGAGTTCGCTCCCCTCGAACCGAACCGTGTAGCTGTCCGCGAGGACGAGTTCGACGCGAACGTTCTCCCGGATCGCGTGGGAGAGACAGAACGCGCTCGTGACGCAGCGACAGAGCGCGTCCAAACGTCCTGCGCCGGGGAGATCCTCGAGGGAGAACTCGGCCGTCGTCGGTGCCTCGTGACCCAGCACGACGAACCGTCTCATCGGCCACCGCCCGTCACCACGTCAGTCCCTCGTAGACGATCCCGTCGCGGCGGGAGACGATCCGTCGCCCGTCGACGACGACCGGTGTGGCCATCGCGTCGAACGCCGCGTCCAGCTCTGCGAACTCGGGCCAGTCCGTGACGACGCAGGCGCCGACAGCTCCCTCGAGTGCCGCCTCGGGCGTGTCGACGTAATCGACGTCGGGGAACAGCTCGGCCATCGCGTCGTTCGCGAGGGGATCGTAGGCGACGACGTCGGCGCCGCGTTCGAGAAGCCCCTCGATGACGGGGACGGCTCGCGTTCCGCGGATGTCGTCCGTCCCCGGCTTGAACGCCAGCCCCAGGACGGCTACCCGCTCGCCCGTGACGTCGACGTGGCCGTCGAGAAACTCGAGCAGCCGTTCGGGCTGTCGATCGTTGATCTCGACCGCGGCCTCGATCATCGCGGGATCGTAGCCGGTCGTCCTCGCGGACTGTATCAACGCCGCAGTGTCCTTTGGGAAGCAGCTTCCGCCCCATCCGACGCCGGACCGGAGGAACGCCGATCCGATTCGTTCGTCCATTCCCATCGCCTCGGCGACCTCGTAGGCGTCGACGCCGAACTCCTTGCAGACGTTGCCGATGTCGTTGATGAGGCTCACCTTCGACGCGAGGAAGGCGTTGCTGGCGTATTTGATCATCGAGGCCTCCCGTCGGCCGGTCTCGACGATCGGCGTCGCCCGCTCGGCAGTCAGCGGCTCGTACAGTTCTGTGAGTCGCTCGGCGGCCGTCCCGTCGTCGTCAGTTCCGATCACGATCCGGTCGGGAGCCATGAAATCGTCGATCGCAGTTCCCTCACGGAGGAACTCCGGGTTGATCGCGAGGGTGAACCCCTCGCCGTCGCTCGCTCCCGACGCGTCCTCGATCGCGGGGACGATCCGCTCGTCGATCACGTCTGGAAGCACGGTCGATTTGACGACGACGAGGTGGTCGTCGTCCTTCCCTTCGATCGCCCCCCCGACGTCCCGGGCCGCCGCGACCAGACCGTTCGCGTCGATCGATCCGTCCTCGTTGGACGGCGTACCGACCGCGAGAAACGTCACGTCGGTGTCGACGACGGCGGCGTGTTCGGTCGTCGCCCGGAGCCGACTCCCGACGTGCGTCTCCAGCAGCGCGTCCAGCCCCGGCTCGTGGATCGGTGCCTCGCCGTCGTTCAGCTGAGTGACCGTCTCCTCGTCGACGTCGATCGCGACGACGTCGTGGCCGAGTTCGGCGAGACAGACCGACAGCGTGGTTCCGACGTAGCCGCTCCCGACGACGCTAACGTGCATGCTCGACCGTAGCCCGCGGGAGGTTAAAAACACCGGCGTCGGCGGTTCCCCGCAAGGCCAACAGTCTTAGCATCTCCGGGTATGGTGACGGTATGCTCCACGCTGAAGGTCCACTGCTGACGATCGACGTGGGAACCGGCGAGGCGACGGAAACGGAGATCGACTCCCTGCTCGAGCGGGACGTCGGGGGACGCGCCGTCGCCACCGCGCTCGCTCACGACCGGATCCCGTTCGACGCGGATCCGTTCGGCGCCGACAACCGCCTCTATCTGACAACCGGACCGCTACAATCCTCGAACATGAGCTTCACGGGACGGATGAGCCTCACCGGACTGTCACCGCTCACCGACGGCCTCGTTTCGACGAACGCCGGCGGTTACCTCTCGCGGAACTTCGCCGCGACGGGCTACTCCGCGGTCGAGTTCAAAGGAAAAAGCGAGGAACTGGTCGCGGTTCACGTCCGCGACGACGGCGTCTCCGTCGAAGCGGTCCCGGAACTCGACGGGGCGGAGGTGTCGGCGGTCTCCGACTACATGGCCGAGAACCACGACCTCGGCCCGGAACACTGCGTCGCGATCGGTCCTGCCGGCGAGAACCTCGTGCGGTTCGCGTCGGTGATGACGTTCGACTCCCGGGCGTTCGGTCGCGGCGGATTGGGTGCAGTGTTCGGTGCGAAGAACGTCAAGTGCGTCACGTTCGACGGCGACTCCCACCCCGAAATCGAGATCCCGGATCCGCCGGCGATGGACGTCCACCGCGAAGCCGCCACCAGCGACGACCTCAAGCGTCGACAGGGGACGACCGGCAGCACGGAGTTCATCAACGACAACTTCTCGCTGCCGACGCGGTACTTCAGCGAGTACTCCTTCGAGGAGGTCAACGGGATCGACGGCAACGCAGTCGAGAAGAAAAAGTACAAGAAGGGCGCCTGCTCGGCGTGCGCCTACGCGTGTAAGCTCCCGACCCGGGACGAGGAGGAGGGCGTCGAGACCGAGGGGCCGGAGTTCGAGACGGTGTACGCCTTCGGCTCGAACCAGGGCGTCGGCGACATCGTCGACGTGATGAAGGCGAACGAGCTCTGCGATCAGTTCGGGATGGATACGATCTCTGCCGGCGTCACCGTCGCCGCCTACCTCGCGAGCGAGGACGAGTTCGGCAACGCCGAACTCGCGCGGGAGATCACCGAGAAGATCGCTCACCGCGAGGGGATCGGCGACCTGCTCGCCGAGGGCGTCGCACGCGCACACGAGGAACTCGGCGTCGACGACTGGACGGTGAAGGGGATGGAGTTCGCAGCCCACGACGGACGCGTCCTCCACGGACAGGGACTCTCGTACGCCCTCGCGAACAGGGGGGCCGATCACATGTACGCCGCCGTGCTCTCGCTGGAGTACGCCGGCGTGATCGACCACGAGGGCGTCGAGGGGAAGGCAGAGACCGTCATCCAGCGGGAGAACTTCGGCGCGTTCCGCGATTCGGGGATCGTCTGCGCCTTCGCCGGCGACTACCTCGACGAGGAGCGCTACGAACAACTGTTCGACGCAGACTACGAGGACCTCATGGCGGTCGGTGCCCGCACCGTCGAGCGGGAGCGTCACTTCAACAACCGCCGCGGGCGGGATCGAGCCGACGACAGCCTCCCGTACGATCTCGAAGGGATCGACCGGGAGATCGAACGCTACTACGAGCTGCGCGGGTGGAACGACGACGGCACGATCTCGGAGGACGCCGTCGAAGGGTCGCCGCTCGCGGCGGACTGACCGCCGCCGTAGAGTAACATTCACCACCCCGGTGTGCGAATCGGGGACATGCGACTCGAGGACAAGACGGTAGTTATCACCGGCGGCGGCTCCGGGATCGGACGCGAGACGGCCCGACGCTGTGCGGAGTCGGGCGCGACGGTCGTCGTCGCCGACATCGATCTCTCGGCAGCCGAAGAGACGGTCGCAGAGCTCCGGGACGGCGGCGCGACGACCGACGCCTACGAGCTGGACGTCCGCGACCCGGACGGCGTTCGGTCGGTCGTCGACGCGACGGCCGAGGAGTACGGCCTCGACGTAATGGTGAACAACGCGGGCATCGCTCACGACTACGCCGACATGGAGGAGGTTCCGCTCGACGTTCGGGACCGGGTCGTCGACATAAACGTCAACGGCGTCTGGAACGGCTGTCGGGCTGCGATCCCACATCTCAAGGCACAGGAGTCGGGAGCGATCGTCAACACGGCGTCGCTTGCGGGACTCATCGGCTCACCCGGCTCGTCGGCGTACTCGCTGTCGAAGGGGGCAGTGGTCAATTTCACCCGGACCATCGCCGCCGAACTCGGACCCCACGGCGTCCGGGCGAACGCGGTCTGTCCGGGCATCGTCGAAACGCCGCTGGTCACTGGGGACCGCGAGGAGTCCGAGTGGGAGCAGCTCCGAGATCGGATGGCCGAAAACTATCCACTCGGTCGGCTCGGCCGTCCAGAGGACGTCGCGAACGCGATCCGGTTCCTCGGCAGCGAGGAGGCGGCCTGGATCACCGGACACACCCTGACCGTCGACGGGGGCTTCTCCTGCGCCTGATCAGCCGCCGTAGACAGCGTTCGTGAAACGGATCACGTCACCGTCGACGAGTTCGGTGTCGAGCCCGTCGCGGTGAGCGAGATACTTTCCGTTGTGAGTGACGGTGAGACCGTCGCGAACCGCCCCGTCGTCGACGACCGAGAGCCCGTATTCGGCTTCGAGTTCGGCGAGCAGTTCGCCGGCGGTGGTGGCGTCGGTCTCCCACTGAACCGTCTTCCGTCCGACCGTCTCCCGAAACGGGCCGAAGAACGCACATTCGATCTGCACACCGTCGAGTTGACGGGACGGCTCATAAAGATTGTAAGCCGTGGTCGATCGACCGAGTAGTCGGGAAGCTATTTACGTTCGGATCGGGTTCCTTCAGGATATGCAAGCAGTCGTGCTCGCCGCTGGGGAGGGGACCCGGCTCCGACCGTTGACCGAGGAGAAACCGAAGGCGCTCGTGGAGATCGACGGCCGCCCGATCCTCTCGCACTGTCTCGATCGACTGGTCGAACTCGGCGCGGACGAGCTCCACATCGTCGTGGGGTACAGAAAGGAGGCGCTGATCAGCCACTACGGCGACAGCTACGAGGGCGTCCCCATCACCTACGCCCACCAGCGCAACCCCGAGGGGCTCGCACACGCGTTGTTGACCGTCGAAGAGCAGATCGACGACGACTTCATGCTGATACTCGGCGACAACATCTTCGAGGCGAACCTGGAGGACGTCGTCCGCCGTCAGCGAGAGGATCGCGCGGACGCCGCGTTCCTCGTCGAGGAGGTTCCCTACGAGGAAGCCTCGAGGTACGGGGTCTGTGACACCAACGACTACGGCGAGATCACGGCCGTCGTCGAGAAGCCGGACGAGCCGCCGACGAACCTCGTCATGACCGGGTTCTACACGTTCACGCCGGCGATCTTCCACGCCTGCCATCTCGTCCAGCCCTCCGACCGCGGCGAGTACGAGCTCTCCGACGCGGTCGATCTGCTGATACACTCCGGTCGGACGATCGACGCCATCCGAATGGACGGGTGGCGGATGGACATCGGCTATCCGGAGGATCGCGACCGGGCAGAGGCGCGGCTGCGCGGCGAACCCGAGGCGAGTGTCGAAAGCGACTGAGCGAATGAACGTCACGCTGCTCGGAACCGGGAGCGCGCTCCCGTCCCCCAAACGCGTTCAGACGGGAGTCCTGCTCGACGCCGACGACCGCCGGCTGCTCGTCGACTGCGGGAGCGGCGTCCTCCACCGACTCGCTCAGGCGGACGTCCCCGTCGAGTCGATCGACACGGTTCTGTTGACCCACCACCACCTCGACCACGTCGCGGACGTCCCCTCGCTCGCGAAAGCGAAACTCATCGAGGGGTACGGATCGCTAACCGTCGTCGGCCCCGCGGGAACCGACGCCGTCCTCGGATCGCTGTTCGCCGTCGACGATCTAGACGAGCGCGTCGAACTCGCGGTTCGAGAGATCGACGCCGGATCCCACCGCTGTGCGGGCTTCGACATCGACGCCATGGCGGTCCGTCACTCCAAGCGGTGTTTCGCCTACCGGTTCGGTGATCGACTCGCACTCAGCGGCGACACTGAACCGTTCGAAGCGCTCGCCGATTTCGTCGACGGCGTCGACGCGCTCGTCCACGAGTGCTCTCACCCGGACGGCATCGAGACGCCGGGACACACCACCCCGTCGGCGCTTGCCGAATCCCTCGCCGGCTGTGACGTCGATCGGCTCTATCTCACCCACCTCTTCCCCGATGCGGAACGTCGAGCGGCGGAGATTCGCGACACGGTCGCCGATTCGCTCGACTGCGACGTCTTCGTCGGCGAGGACCTGCGATCGATCGACTGTTAACCGACCAGCCGTTCGGCGCGTTCGACGTCGGTCGGCGTGTTGACGTTGACCCGCTCGCCGCAGAGCCGAACGCTCTCGACGCGGGTTCCGCGCTCGATGAGACGATTGATCGCGTCGGCGAGTTCGTACTCGCCGCGATCGGACGGCTCGATTCGCCGGCAGGCGCGGAAGATCGCCGGCGCGAACGCGTAGAATCCGGTCGTGACGAGGTTCGTCGGCGGTTCGTTCGGCTTCTCGAGGAGTTCGACCACGTCCCCGTTCGCGTCCGTCTCGACGACGCCGGTCGTCCGTGCCTCCTCGGTCGACACCCGCTCAGTCACCAAAAGCGCAGCCGGGTCGTTGGTTCGGAATCGATCGATCGGCGATTGGAGATCCGCATGGAGAACGTTGTCGCCGTTGAGAACGACGAACGGATCTTCGACGTGGGGCTCGGCACGGGACACCGCGTCGGCGAGGCCGATCGGCTCGCGCTGGTGGGCGTAGGTGATGGGGACGCCCTCGTAGCTGTCGCCGTAGTGGCTGATCAGCGCCTCCTTTCTGTACCCCACGACGACGATCAGCTCCTCGATACCGGCGTCCAGCAGCGAATCGAAGCAGTGCGAGAGGATCGGGGTTCCCGCAACTTCGACGAGCGCCTTCGGTTTCTCCTCGGTCAGCGGCCGGAGTCGCGTTCCGCGTCCGGCGGCGGGGACGACTGCCTGCATCTCACTCGACGGTGACGCTCTTGGCCAGGTTCCGCGGCTTGTCGATTGATCGTCCGAGTCGGTTCGCCACGTGGTAGGCGACGAGCTGGAGCTGGACGTTGGCGACGATCGCCGCTGCCCGCGGATGCGTCTCCGGAACCCGGAGCACGTGATCGGCGTACCGGCCGGCTTCGCTCTGACCGTCGGTGATCGCGACGACGGGGGCACCGCGCGCTTCGACCTCCTTTATGCTCCCGATCGTCTTCGTCGCGGCCTCGCCGTCCCCGGTGACGAGCGCGAACACCGGTGTGTCGCCGGTGACGAGCGCCAGCGGTCCGTGCTTCAGTTCGCCGGCGGCGAACCCCTCGGCGTGTTCGTAGGTGATCTCCTTCGTTTTGAGCGCCCCCTCCAGCGCCACGGGGTAGTTCAGACCGCGCCCGATGAAGAAGTAGGCGTCGCTCCCGCCGTAGGCTTCGGCGACGGCCTCGGCGTTCGACTCGTCGAGCACCGTCTGGACGTTCGCCGGCAGATCTCTGAGTGCGGCGATGGCGTCTCGGGCGTCGCTCGGCGGCGACGCGGCGATGGTGAGGAGGTTGAGTGCGGTCTGTTGGCCGGCGAACGTCTTCGTCGCAGCGACGCCGATCTCCGGTCCCGAGCGGATGAACAGTGCTCGATTGCACTCTCGGGCCATCGTCGAGCCGACTGTGTTGGTCAGCGCGAGGGTTTCGGCGCCGCGTCTCGACGCCTCCCGGATGGCACCCAGCGTGTCCGCGGTCTCGCCGCTCTGTGAGACGCCGACGACCAGGGCGTCCTCGATCGGCGGCGGCGACAGCGCGTACTCGTGGGCGTAGAAGGCCTGTGCGGGGATCCCGCTCTGTTGGAGCAACTGGGCACCGTAGATGGCGGCGTGATAGCTCGTTCCCGCGGCGACGAGATGGACCCGAGCGGGATCCAGTTCGCCCAGCTCCGAGAGGCTAACGCGGCCCGCCAGTTCGTCGACGCGGCCCTGGAGACACTGCCGGAGTGCCCGCGGCTGCTCGTGGATCTCCTTCAGCATGAAGTGGTCGTAGCCGCTCTTGCCGGTGTCCTCGGCGTCCCACTCGACCGTTCGGATCTCGACGTCGATTCGGTCGCCGTCGGCGTCGGTCACCACCCACCCGTCGCGGTCGACTCTCGCGAACTGTCCGTCCTCCAGGTAGACGACGCGATCCGTGTGCTCCCTGAACGCCGGAACGTCGCTCGCGAGATACGTCGCGTCGTCGGCGAGCCCCAACACCAGCGGCGAGTCGTTTCGCGCCGCGAGAATCGCCTCGGATCCGGCGACGACCATCGCGAGCGCGTAGCTCCCCTCGAGTCTGGCGACCGCCGAACGGAACGCCGCCTCGGGATCGAGCCCGTCGGCGATCCCGTCCTCCACCAGGTGGGGAACGACCTCCGTGTCGGTCTCGCTTTCGAACGTGTGGCCTGCGGCCTCCAGCTCGTCCCGAAGCGGCTGATAGTTCTCTATGATGCCGTTGTGGACGACGGCGACATTGCCCGTACAGTCGACGTGTGGGTGGGCGTTCTCGTCAGTCGGCGGGCCGTGGGTACTCCATCGCGTGTGGCCGATGCCGACCGTTCCGGGGAGCGTCTCCGGGACCGCCGCGCGGAGCGCGTCGAGTTCGCCGGCCCGCTTTCGCAGTTCGATGCGATCGCCCGCCATAGCGACGCCGGCCGAATCGTACCCCCGATACTCCAGCTTCCCGAGGCTCTCGACCAGCGTCTGTAGGGTCTCGTCGCCGCGGCCGACGCAGCCGATGATTCCGCACATTAGCGAACCACCTCCGCGCCGTCAGGAATCCGCCCCTCGAGCCGGACGCCGTGACCGACAGTCGCGCCGGCCCCGACGAGCGCTCCGGGAGCGATCGCGCTGCCGCCGCCGATCGACGCCCGGTCGGCGATCGCTGCACCGAGTCGCTGGTCCTGAAACACCCGATCGTCGACGGCGATGTCGGCCGTCCCCCCGGAGACGACCGTTCCGGTGCCGATCGAAACGTCGGTGCCCGCGACGCAGTCGACGAGCGTCGCACCCGCCCCGATGCGACTGTCGTCGTCGATCAGCGACGAGACGACCGTCGCGTTGGCTCCGACCGTCGTGTTCCGCCCGACGACGGTGTCGGAGCCGACGACTGCGCCGGCCGCGACGACGGCGTCCGGACCGACGACGGCCGGCGCCTGTAGCGCGGCGCTCTCGTGGATCTGCGCCCCGTCCGCGACCCAGACACCGGGATACTGTTCGGGGTACGGAACGCGTCCGTGGGAGAGCAGTACGCGCGTCAAATAGAGCAGGTCCCACGGGTACGTCGCGTCGACCCACAGCCCGTCGGTTCGAACCGCACGGACCGATCGCTCGGTCATGAGCGTCGCGACGATGTCCGGGAGCTGGAGCTCGCCGTCCCGCAGCTCGGTTCGATCGGCGGCGTCGAACACCGACTCGTCGAAGGCGTAGACGCCGGCGTTGATCAGCCCGACCCCGTCCGTGTCCGGCTTCTCGACGAGCTCGACGAGGCGGTCGCCCTCGATCGTGGCGGCGCCGTACTCCGAGGGGTTCGCGTGCTCGATCACTGCGAGCGTCGGCGTCCCGTCGAACGCCTCGAGCGTGTCGGCGACGATTCGCTCCTCGAGGACGCGGTCGCCGTTGACGACGAGCAGCGGCGGATCGACGGAGATCTCCGCCTGCTTGAGTGCGTGGCCGCTCCCGAGCTGTTTCCCCTGTCGAGCGTACGTGATCGGTACGTCCCGGTAGGAGTGACCGAAATGTCCCTGCACGCGCTGTCGGCTGTAACCGACGACGAGGACGAGTCGTTCGATGCCGACATCGACGAGCGTGTCGAGGACGTGTTCCAGGATCGGTCGTCCGGCGGCAGGGAGCATCGGCTTCGGCCGGTTGGAGGTGAGTGGCCGGAGTCGGGTCCCTTCACCGGCCGCGAGAACGACGGCCGTATCGATCTGCATACGTGATTGTCACGACGCGAGAGGTTGAAACTGTCGGCGCTTGCGGAGCGTTCCGTCGACACGCGGACCACGGAACGGCGACGAGATGGCAAGCGCCTTGCCGTCGGGTCCACGAATCCCGGTATGGAGCTCATCGAGACCGCCCGCGCGCTCGTGGCGTCGGGGCCGATCTGCGACCACTGCCTCGGTCGCCCCTTCGCCGATCGGAGTTTCGGGTTGACGAACGCCGAGCGCGGTCGCGCAGTTCGAACGACGATCGCCATGGCGGACGACGTCGACTACGAGACGACGTCACCGACCGACTGCTGGGTCTGTGAAGGGATCTGCGGGCGGTTCGACGAGCTCGCCGACGATGCGATCGATGCGCTCGGGGAGACGGAACTGTACAGTTACCAGGTGGGGAGCCGCGTACCACCGCTCGTCGAGGAGAACGACCGTCTGCTCCGGACCGAAGCCAGCCTCGAGGCGGACGCCGGCGAACCGTTGCGCTCCGAACTGAACCGGGAGGTCGGCCGCCGGATCGGAGCGCGGCTCGGCGTCGACGTCGACTTCCGCCGGCCGGACGTCCAGTTCACGGTCGATCTCGAGGACGGGACGATCGACGTCCAGCGCAACTCGATCTCGGTGTACGGTCGTTACCGGAAGCTCGAGCGCGGAATCCCACAGACCGAGTGGGATACCTACGACGAGAGTGTCGAGGAACTCGTCGCGCCGCCGCTTCTGAGCGCGTTCCGGGGCACTGAGGCGGTCTTTCACGGCGCCGGCCGGGAGGACGTCGACGCGCTCATGCTCGAAGCCGGGCGGCCGTTCGTGATGGAGATCAAGCAGCCGCGGCGACGCAGCGCCGATCTCGAGGCTCTCGAAGCCGAAATAAACGACCGAACGGCGGGGAAAGCCGCCGTTGGAGGACTGACCTTCGTCAGTTACGAGATGATCGAACGCGTCAAACAGCTGGACGCGACGAAGACGTATCGTGCGACAGTCGAGTTCGACGACGCCGTCGACGTCGACGCGTTCAGCGCGGCACTCGAGGCGCTCGACGGTGCTACGATCGCCCAGCGGACGCCCCATCGGGTCGACCACCGACGCGCGGATCTGGTTCGGGAACGGCGAGTGCTCTCCATCGAGGGAACACTCGAAGACGACGTCTCGGCGATCGTCGAGATCCACGGTGAAGGGGGGCTCTACATCAAGGAGCTCATAAGCGGTGACGAGGGGCGAACAGAGCCGAACCTCGCCGGAATCGTCGGCGTCGGTGCGACCGTCGTTGCACTCGACGTGATCGACGTCGAGGGCGCCGAGGAGCCGTTTCTCACCGACGACTACCTGCTCGATCGGGACGGCGCGCCGGCGACCGGGCGCGCTCAGGGATGACCGCTCAGATGGCGCTTCGAAGCGCCCAGACGTCCCTCTCGGGAACGAGGCGCGACGGTTCGGCGCCGCGCTCCGTGAGAATACCCGCGTGGTATAGCATCGCCTTCAGCTGAAACGTCGTCGGACTGTGGTATATCGTCGGGTCGGTCAGCGGTTCCCGCCGGAGCCCACCTCGCTCGTCGAGAACGCGCTGGCGTGCGCGGTCGGTGCCGCGGACGAACAGCTCGACGGCGAACGTCGGGTGTAGCTCGTGGAGATACGTGACGAGTTGCGGGAGGGTCGGTTCGGCGATCCCGTCGTCGTACATCCGCTGTAGCTCCTCGACGAGCAGTTCGGTTGCGGGATAGTCGAAGACGACCCGCCGCGCGAGCTGCCCCCATCTCGGTGCGACGTCGACGAACCGCCGGCTCGATCGCTTCCAGTCGTCGAACCGCTCGACAGCTGCCCGTGCGGAGCCGTGTTCCTCGATCGCGAACCGGACGACCTCACGGCCGAGAGGGGTGAGACGATCACCGGCAGGGCGCGTCTCGATCAGGCCGAGAAACGCCGCTCCCGTTCGGGCCTGAGCGGTTGCACCGACGACGTGTTCGGCGAGGAGCGTCTCGGTGTCATGGGCGGCGTACAGCGACACCGGATACGCGAGATAGTTCTTCGGGTGATTCAGGCCGAAGGATCGATCGGCGACGCCCTGAGCGGTCGCCTGCAGTCGGATTGCCGTCGTCTCGGTGGTCGTTCGGTTGCCGACGATCCGGGGCGTTTCGAGCGGATCGACGGCCCCGCGAGGCGTGACGCCGAGTACGCCGACGTTCAGCTCGCGAGCGATCGTCCGGGCCGTCTGCGTGATCGCGTCGATCGGCGCCGCGACGTAGGCGGCGTTCGCTTCCCCGAGGCGGTCGTGAGCCTGTACGAGGGCCCCCTCGACGTCGACCGTCCCCCGGTCGGTGTACCCCTTCGCCTCGACGACGACGAGCGGCGGTTCGTCGCCGAGCCGATCGACGGAGAGCAGCTCGTTTTCGAGCGTTCGGACGCCGACCAGATCCGGGTAACCGGAACCGACACGGACGTGGTTGAACGGGGCGAGTGCCTCCCGAACGCCGTCGGGAATCCGCTCGTTCGTTCGCCACGTCTCGGTCGCGAACTGGGTGTCGACGACGGCGTAGGAGCGGGACTCGTCTCGCTCCGGAAAGAGCCGTCGTTTGGCGTGGGCCAGCACCTGTGGTTCCGACAGCGCTTCGGCAGCCATGTGTCGCCGATCGGAGCCGCCGAGCATCAAGGTTGGCCCGACGCGTAGCGGTCGGGGACCGACTGGTTTTACCGGCGTGGGGTCCGTTGACCGGATATGTACGAACGGATACTCGTGGCAACCGACGGGAGCGCCCACGCCGAACGGGCGGCCTCACAGGCGGTCGAACTCGCCGGGACGATCGGTGCCGAGGTTTACGCGATCTACGTCATCGAAACGCGGACCGCGTACGACAACGCGATCGTCGATCCCGAGACAGTTCGGGAGAACTTCCGAGCGGAGGGCACCGAGGCCCTCGAATCCGTCGAACGGTTGGCCGAGCGAGCGGGCGTCGACGTGACGACGGAGATACGAGAAGGGATCCCGGGCGCCGAGATCATCGACGCCGTCGAGGAGTACCGGGTCGATCTCGTGGTGATGGGCGCAAAGGGGAGCTCGGAATTCAAGACCGTCATCCTCGGTAGCGCGACCGAAGCGGTGCTCCACGCCGACGTCGCTCCGGTGCTGATCGTGGACGGTGAGTCGAGCTCCGAGTGAGCGTCACGAGCCGCTCTCGAGCCGCGTCGCGGTTCGATCCGGAAGCCCGAGTTCCCTGATTTTCGCCTGTACCCGCGAAACGTCGTATTCGACGCGCCGGAGTTCGACCGCCCCGGTATCCGTGTCGAGAACACCGTAGGCGGCCCGCGGATCCCGATCCCGCGGCTGCCCGACGCTTCCGGGGTTGACGATCAGCCGACCGTCGATCGTCGCTTCGTGCTGGACGTGGGTGTGTCCGAGGACGATCCCGTCGTAGGCGTCGAGATACGGTCGCATCTCCGGGAACTGCGCCGGACGGACGTACGCCCCGAGCCGTTCGGGATCCGGATGGCTGTGAACGAGCCGATAGCCGTCGAACTCGGTTCGGGGCGGAAGCGACGCCAGCCACGACAGCTGCTCGTCGCTCAGCTCCGCGCGAGCGTGTTCGAGTCCCGCGAACGCCATCCGGTTGTGAGCGTACCGCTCGGGCGTTTCGACGGTCCGGTCGTGGTTGCCCTGGACGACGACGTCGGCGATCGAACGTATCCGTTCGAGACACTCCCGCGGCCACGGGTTGTATCCGACGACGTCGCCCGCACAGATCGTCGCGTCGACGTCGCCGATGTCGTCGAGCACCGACTCGAGTGCGGGGAGATTCGCGTGAATGTCGGAGAGTAGACCGACGCGCATGCGTTCTATTAGCGTCTGGGAAGTGGTAGTGTTGACGCTCCAGTTCGGGGGCGCGGTGAAGGAGATCCTAGCGCTTCAACGCCGCGTAGCTACCGCCGAGAACGACGCCCCACAGCACGTGGGCGACCAGCCCGACAATGGAGAGATTCGGAAGCGGAACGTCGATCCCCACGAACCGGAGCCACAGCGGCATGATCACTCCGGCGGCGACGAGCCACAGGAGTCCCCCCCACGCCGCGCCGGCGAACGATTCCCGAATCGGCCCGCTCGCGCGACCGCTAACGGCGGGTCTCGAACAGATCGCGGCGAACAGCAATCCGAAGACGACGCTGTGGAAGAGATGCGTTATCCAACCGACGGGCACCGTCCCGACGCCGTAAAGGGCCCCGATAACCGGTATCTCCCCGGTCACGAACTGGTAGAGCAGTCCCATCGCGACGCCCGCGAGAAGGCTCGCCGCACCGAGACGGGACGCGTTCTCGATCGGGACGCCGTCTCTAGTCGCGGCCACTCCTCCCGGAACCGCCTGTGGAAGCCTGACGACGGTCGAAGCTTCGCCGACGTGAACCTCACCGCCGAAGTGATCGACGAGCAGTCGGACCGTACGTATGGCGAACGCGGTAGTGGGGGACTCTTCATCGGAACCGGTTTCGGTCGACGTCGCTTCGGACGGCGCGTTCCGATCGACCCGAATTTCGATCCACTCGTCGGTCGTGGTGGCGTCGACTTCGACCGCGAGAGTCCCCGATTCTGACTCGGTTTCGAGCAGTTTCCGTATCGCGAGTCGTAGTCGCTGGTCGGCGAGAACGTACGATCTGTCCAGTCGATCGAAGACGATTTCGTTCCCGTCGGAAGGCTCGCGCTTCGCACGCTCCTCGCGGAGCAGTTCGTCCACGCGGAGGACAGTCGGTTCGTCGTCCAACTGTCCGCCAACGACGCCGCGACTCGACTCGACAGTCCGATCGATCCGGTCTGCGGCGTCTCGAATCGTTTCGACCGCGAAATCGGCGTCGTCAGTCGACTGCCCGAGGAGCGTCGTGTATCCGGAGATGATCGTAACGGCGTTCAGAACCTCGTGTCTGAGCTGTCCGTTCAAAAGGGACCCGAGCGCGGCCCGTAGCTCCAGTTCTCGGCGTTGATGAGCGTTGATCGCCGACCGATGTCCGATAATCACGCCACCGACGGTTCCGCCGAGTAGTACGTTTGCCACGAAAGCTCCCGATTCGAACGGGGGCGAAGTAGCTCCCCCGAGCATCGTACCGAGCGCCGTTATCCCGACGATTAGAAGCATTCCGAGCGCACCGAGGAATCCCCACCGAGCGACGGTGTCGACGTACTCCCGCGTGTATGCGCCGACTGCGAGGACGACACCGAATGCGGTGAGGCCGAGGCCGACGACGAGGGGAACGGCGCCGCCGACGAGAAACGGAACCACTGCCTCCACCGTGATCGCCTCCGCAACCAGTGCTCTCGTTATCGCGAAACCGAGCAGCGCGAGCGCGATCCCGCTGAGTCGAACACCGGGAATCTGGGGCCTCACCGTCTCACCGATCCGTAACAGGAGATCAGTTTGGTGGCGGAGTACTCGGCGTACACACTGCTCCGCTCACCCTGTGGACGTATATAACGACGCGATTTCTCGAGCCCGAACGACGGCTCCGAGCCGGTCGGAACTGTCGGAATACATATCACCCCCACCTTCGAACGGGTGTAGTAGACGAATGGTATCGGGAGACGACCGTCCGACTGTTCTCATCGTGGAGGACGAGCGCGCGCTCATCGAGCTGTACGTGCGCTGGCTCGAGGACGACTACGACGTTCGCACCGCCGACGGCGGCGAAGCCGCTCTCGAACAGCTCGACGAAGAGGTGGACGTGGTGCTTCTGGATCGACTCATGCCGGGGATGAGCGGGGACGAGGTGCTCTCGGAGCTTCGATCCCGCGTGCCCGAATGCAAGGTCGCGATGGTTACCGCGGTCGAACCCGACTTCGACGTGATACAGATGGGGTTCGACGACTACCTCACCAAGCCGGTTGAGCGTGAAGAGCTGCTCGAGACGATATCGAGACTGCTCTCCCGGTCGACGTTCGCCAGCCTCGAACAGGAGCTGTACTCTCTCGCCGCGAAGCAGGCAGCGCTTCGGGCTTCGAAACCGGCAGAGGAGCTCAACGACAGCGAGGAGTTCGCCGATCTCGAGAGACGCGTCGCCGAACTCCGCGAGCGGATCGACGACGCGCTGCCGAGCATGGAGAACGACGAGTTCGTCGCCATGGTCCGCGACATCGAAGGCGGGAACGAAACGGAGTTCGACGGGAGTGAGCGATGACGTACCGCGTCGGCGGGCTCGGCGAACCGGCTACTTTCGACTCCGGAGCGAGTCTCCTCATTACGGGAGAATCCGCACTCACGAAACAGCGTCTCTTCGACGCGGTCGCTCCCGAGGCGAACGAACGAACGGTCGTCATCACGGCCGACTCGGGAGCCGAGACGGTCGTCGACGAACTCGAATCCCGCGGCGCCTCGCGCGATCAACTCGGCGTCATCGACTGCACGAGCACCGAATCCGACGTCGAGGGCGTCCCGGTCAGACAGCTCAACTCGCCGGGGGACCTCACCGGACTCAGCCTCGAATTCGCGAAGCTGCTCGACGACGACCCGGACCGCGTTCGGGTCGGATTCTCGTCGATCTCGACGGTGCTGATGTACGCCGAGCTCCGAACGATGTTCCGATTCCTCCACGTGTTCACGGCGAGGATACGCTCCGGTGGAATGCTCGGCGTCTTCTCGATGGATCCCGGAATGCACGAGGAGCAGGCGGTCAACACGATCCGAGCAGTCTTCGACGCCGAAGCGCGGATCGGCGACGACTCGGCCGATCTCCGGGGGATGAGGTTCGCACAGTAGCTCGTCGAACGCCTGCCGCCTCAGATCTCGATTCGCTCGACGAGCTCGCTCTCCTCGTCGTTGGAGTTGATGGCGACGATACGAACGTACTCCTCGATTTTCGACTCCTGAAGCTTGGATTTGAGCAGCTCGTCGACCTGGTAGACGCCGGCCGCGTTCGTCATCTCGATTTCGACCAGGACCGGGACCCGTTCGCCTGGCTGTAGCGTTACCGTTCGGATCGCGCGACTCGACAGCGTGTTGATACCGCGACCGCCCTTCTCGTATGGCTCACGCGAGCGCCCTCGCTCCATGTCGAGCCCGTCGGCGAGGCGGACCACCCCCGCTTCGGTCGTGAGCGGAATCTCCGTGGTGTGGTGACAGAGGATCGCGTGAAGCACTTCGCCCTTGATGCGGACGACGTCGTCGACGTCGTAGAAGGAAAACGTCGGCAGCAGCCTGTCGAGGAGATCCGCCGCCAGCGGGATCGAGTAGTAGGGGTGGTCGTCCCGGTGGACCACGTGACCGATGTCGTGTAACGTCGCCGCCAGCGCGATAATCACCGATTCGTCGGCCTCCTCGAGCCCCTGGTCGGCAGCCCCGTTGAACTCGACGTCGCCGGCCTTCAGTAGATCGTACAGACGGAGAGCGCTGTCACGGACGATCTCGACGTGCTTTTCGCCGTGGTCGTTGTACCCCATCCGATCGACCGGGTTCACGTTCTGGGCCTGCAGATACGCGCCGATCTCCGGGTCCTCCAGAACGACGTCGAGCACTGCGTTGAGTCGCTCGTCCGGGAAGGCGTGTTCGGCCTCCGGGTCGTAGCTTCGACCATTCCCTATGGTCGTGTCGTCGCCGACGTGTTCACTCATAGACGGGACGACGCGAGCAGTGCTGAAAAAACGTCCGGGGCAAGACGAGGTCGGAGGCGCCGTTTCGACGACGTCGTAATCGAGATCTGTCGTGGGGGCATCGCTCACCGACCTTCAGACGACCGCCACACATACCGAACGAACCAGTATCGAATTTCGAAAATCAATTAAAAATATTATAAATATTGATAACTTAAGTACAGTTCTTGTGAAAATAACAATCCTCGTGGCTGCCGATCGTCGTCGCGGATATGTCCAGTAAGATCCCGAAGAACGGGCAATTCGGCGTATCGAGACGGAGAGTTTTGGCGACGGGAGCAGTCCTGTCCGGAGCTGCACTGGTCGGTCCAGCCACGGCCGAGACGGAACAGGACAACGATGACGAGGACGACGTGTCGATCGTTGCCTGCGGCGACGTGATCAACCGCGAACTCACGCCCGAGGACGAGACTGGGTTCCGAAGCGACCTCCACTATCACGACGCCTACGGGTTCGATTGCGAGCAAGGGGAGTTCGTTTCGATTTCGATGAGCGTGATGCACGACGACGGGGACGAACCGGACGACAACGATTACGAACCACCGGGGGGCCCGTACCTCTACCTGCTCGGTCCCGACGGGACGATCGTCGCCGAAGACGACGACAGTGGCGGAGATCTCAACGCACACATTACCGTTCCCAGACTCCCGGAGTCGGGGCGCTACACGATCGTCGCGACGAGCTGGGGAGAGGAGGATTTCTTCGAATACCGGCTCGCGGTCGAGTGTGGCGATCCCTTCGATCGCGAACCGATCGCCTGTGACGAGACCGTCGTCGGCGAACTCACGCCGGACGATCCAACCGGATTCCTGAGCGACGAACACGCACACGACGCCTACGGGTTCGAGGGAACTGCGGGGGAGTTCGTCGAGATTTCGATGGACGGACTCGACGTCCCGATCAACGACGACTGCGACACGACGTTCCCCGATCCGCTGTTGGTACTGCTCGACCCCGACCTCGAGTTAATCGCGTGGGACGACGACAGTGGCGGGAACCTCAACGCGCGGATCAACACGCGACTCCCGATGGACGGATCCTACACGCTGATCGCGAC
Organism: Haloarculaceae archaeon; assembly: GCA_007122455.1. Classification (GTDB taxonomy): domain Archaea; phylum Halobacteriota; class Halobacteria; order Halobacteriales; family Haloarculaceae; genus Natronomonas. The sequence goes on from SKTU01000055.1 coordinate 18,954, forward strand.
GAGCTGGGCGCCGAGGATGTACTTCGCCTACGAGCTCTCGCTAGCGTGCAGGGCGCCGCGCGACCCGGAGCCGATCGAATGCGGTGAGACGATCGCGGGCGAGCTCTCCCTGGATGACGACAGCGGCATCCGAAACGAGTTCGGCCGACACGTCCACGACACGTACGTCTTCGAGGGAGCGGCGGGGGAGTACGTGACGATCACGATGCAGGCGGATCGGTTCGCGACGAACCACGAACATCACGACTACCCGCTGGGTGATCCGTACCTCTACCTGTTCGATCCGGACGGACAGCTGATCGCCGAAGACGACGACAGTGCGGGCGACTTCGGGGCGATGATTCAACAGCTGTTGCGCTCGGACGGCGAGTACGTCATCGTCGCGACGAGCTTCGACGCCGGGGAGTTCTTCCCCTACGAGCTGACGCTCGCCTGTGAGGATGAAGGCCCGCCGCTACCAGAGCCGATCGCGATCGAGTGCGGCGAGACGGTCCTTGAGGCGATCGAACCGACCGACTCGACCGGCTTCCTCAGCCCCGGTCATTTCCACGACCACTACGAGTTCGAGGGCGCCGCTGGCGACCTCGTCACGCTCTCGATGTCCTCCACTGACGGGGATCCGTTCGTCGTACTGTTGGATCCAGAGAGTGAGATCGTCGCCTGGGACGACGACAGCGGCGGCGGATTCGACGCCCTGATCTCGAACGTTGAACTCGACGCCAACGGGACGTACTCGATCGTCGCGACGAGCTTCGGACCGGCACAGTTTTTCGATTACGAACTGACGATTCAGTGTCTGTAGCGTAGTCACCGGACACCCTACTTTCGGTGGTTCTGCCGCCGGCTCGTCACCCGGAACCCCCGACGTTCTTCTATGACGTACACGACTGCACGTTTCGTCCGTGCAATGTGATACCCGGCTCCGGGCGTCCCACCGAGAGCGGCGGCGTTCGGGAGAGTATTCGCGGCCGCTATTCCGCTTAGAGCGCCGTTTAATCCGTCTAAACGGAACCGTGACCCGCCACTCGAAACCGCGAGCGACGGCGAAAGGCCTACAACAGGGGCCACGAATCCGTAGGTATGGTTGGTACACTGTCGTTGCAGCTCGGCATTCCCGGCGGGCCGGAGCTGCTCATCATCGTTGCGATTGCCGTGCTGCTGTTCGGCGCGAGCAAGATCCCGAAGCTCGCCCGCTCGATGGGCCAGGCCACCGGAGAGTTCAAGAAAGGCCGCGAGGACGTCGAACAGGAACTCGAGGAGATGAAGGAACCGACGAACGTGGACTCGAACACCGGTACGGAGGAGGAGTCCGACCTCGAAACCGATCGGTCGAATGCCTGATCGACGAGGAAAAAGCCTATAATCGAGTCTGGGCTAGCTGAGAACAGAGATGGTTGGTACACTGTCGTTACAGCTCGGCATTCCCGGTGGGCCGGAGCTGCTCATCATTCTGCTCATCGCCGTCCTGCTGTTCGGCGCGAACAAGATCCCGAAGCTCGCCCGCTCGACCGGGGAAGCGATGGGGGAGTTCCAGAAGGGTCGCGAAGAGGTCGAACAGGAACTCCAGAGTATGCGCGATGGAGTCTCCGGCGACGTCGAAGGCGACGACGATGAGAGGGACGCCGACGAAGAGGTAGATTCCGACGCCGAAGCTGACGTTGACGCCGATGCTGACGAAGAAGACGAGTTCGAGATCGCCGACGCGGAGGGAGACACCGACACGGAGGTCGAAGCCGAATCGGAATCGGAGTCGGAGACCGACACCGAACGAACCTGAACTGATCGCAGCTCTTTTCGTCCCGGGCGTGTGGCCAAGCGGATACGGCGGGAGGTTCCTAACCTTCAGATCGCGGGTTCGAATCCCGTCACGCCCGTTATCGTGCTGAGCGTAGCGAAGCCGATGACGGATCGTGCGGGGTTCGAACCACGAGAAAATCGAAGTGGAACGACGGCAGCTCGGATCCTGTCGTGTCTGTTCACCTGTGAACAGTGAAAACGCCACAGACATTTTATTTCTCGAAATAACCTTCGAATTTATTGTGTGGTGGTACGGAATCTAAACCATGGCCGTAGTCATCGGGTACGGTGTGATGTTCGTGGGGCTGTGGCTGTCGCTCTACTCGACGTGGATACTCGTTCGGGGACCGTTCGCCGGATATCCGCTCCCTTCGGGGGAGTGGATCCTCCTCGCCACCGGCGGATTCGTCGTCGGCGTCGTTCTGTTCGCCTGGGGCGTTCAGCGCGTTCTCTTCAGTTCCGGGAGCCAGCGCCCGGATCTCGACGAGCAGCACGACCACACGATGGACTGGATTCGGCGCTAGCCGTCATCCCCCTCGCTCGTGAGTGAAGAGCTCCACGTTCACGTACCGTTACGCGCGAAGACCACCCGCGACGAAAACATCTCGAGTGCGTCACTCAGTCGCTATTCGCTCCACTCGTCCCCCCGTTGCCGGAGTTCGTCGGGTTCAGGAGCGCCATCAGTAAGTGTGTGCGGGCTACCGTTTTCTCGTCCGGGTCGTACTCGAGGAGCCCGACGTCCGCCAATCTCGGCAGATCGACGTGGTGGAGTCTGCGTGAGAGGGGGAGTTCGTCTTCATCGCACCCCGTCGTCGACGAGACTCGCTCGCGCGACGTCAGTTCGGTAGCGAGTTCCTCCAGCGTGAGTGGGCGGTGCCGATCGGCGACGATCGATGCCAGATCCTGGCGAAGCGGGCGGGCGAGGAACGCGTCGATCACGTCCCCGGGAGGGCCGTCGGACGTCAGCAGGGTGGGCGGAGAGTCCGCTTCGGCTATGGGAGACGAATCGATGACGACGATACCCTCGGGAGTTCGCTCGATCCACTCCGCCGCTTCCAACTTCGGAAGACAGCGGTGGTGCAGATCCAACTGGATCGGCTGGAGCTGTTCGTCGGTAACGTCTGCCGGAGGGACACCGACCTCTTGGACGGCGAGCTGGACGGCGATATCGCGCTCGGTCATCGGCCGAGATCGACCAGCCAGAACGGAAAGTATCCGCAGTTGACGTGGATGACCGAGTATCGACAACTCCTCGCGAGAGAGATCCCCACCGGAAAACCTCGATATATCCCTGCCCATGATACAGTTAAGAAGCCACCCGAGAGGCCATAATCCGTTTGCCGAAAATTTGTGACTGGGAGACGTCGCTCTCAGGGTTCCTCGAAGATCACGTCGAGGAGTTTCTTTTCGGCCTTTCGGACGTGCTGGTGGAACGTCGGTGCACCGATGCCGAGCGACGCAGCGACCTCTTCGCCGGAGCGATCTCGGGGCCACTCGTAAAATCCCCCGAAATACCCCGCCTCGAGCGCCGCCCGCTGGCGATCGGTCAGTCGTTCCGAGAGGAGTTGCATGATTCGCCGGGGTGACAGATCGGAGCGCGTCCGCTGTTGTCGCATTACCATCTCTGCCTCGGGGAAGGTTTCCGTCACCGTGTCGACGATGTGGCGAACATCCGCAGTCGGTGGAAGGTGAACGCGGATCGTGTACTGCCCGTCCTCGACGCGGGCGTCGTGGACGTAGCCGCCGGAATCCACGACTGTCGGCAGAAACGACGGCTCGACCAACCGGAGTTCGAAACGGATCTCGTCGTCACTGGATTCGAGGACGTGTACCGGTTCCGAGTGGGGAGTGCGCTCCGAGTCGACCATCGCTCGCACGATCTCCATGGCGTCGCCGGTCGCAACCCCGTACTCGAGGAAGGTACCGTCGCCGAGAGGGAGTATCCGATCGAATACGACCCGACCGCTGTTCGACTCCGGAAGGGCGAGTTTCTCGACGTCGTACATCCGGAACGCGAGTTCGACGACTTCGTCGCTCAAAAGCGCCCGCTTGCGTTCGACTGCGGCGATCGCGTGACCGACGATCTCGCCGAGTTGATCGACTATCTCCCGCTCGTCCTCCTCGAAGGCGTCGGGTCGCTCCGAGTAGAGGCCGATTACACCGTACAGCGTCTCCTCGTGGACGATCGGGATTGCGGCCGACGACCGATATCCGTACTCGCGGGCGTATTCGTGCCACAGTTCGAAGTCGGGGTCGTCGCGGACGTTCCGCGCTATCTGCAGTTCCCGCGTGAGCATGGCCTTTCCAGTCGGTCCCTGTCCGGCCGGGACGTCCGGGTCCGTCGAGAGCGGAATCTCCTCGAGATAGCCGTCGACGCCGGCCTCGGCCCGTGGTTCCACCGACTGCGTACTCGAATCGACCGCACAGATCCAGGCGAAGCGGTAGGATTCGGAGTTCGCCAGACGATCGCACACCACCTGCTCGATTTCGTTGCGGGTGGACTGTTCGATGACCGCTTCGGCGATTCCGCGGACGACGTCGTTGACGTAGTTGAGCGCTTCGAGTTGCTCGCGCTGGCGATCGATTTTCCGGAGGCGAGCGCGACGCTGTTGCAGCTGCTCGGTCCGATCGAGAGCCGCTTCGACGTTCGCCGCGAGGACGCGGGCGAGCGAGACGTCGACGTCATCGAACTGCGCGACCGCGGGCGAGGAGGCGTTCAGTACACCGTGGCCTCCCAGCGGGAGGATGAGTTCGCTCCGAACGTCCGTTTCGGGGTTAAGCAGGTTCTGCTCGGAGGAGATGTCGTCGTACACCCGGTACGTTCCCGCTCGAAAGACCTCGCCGGCGAGGCTCCCATCGATGGGAAAATCCGGTGGAACTCCGTATCGCTCGACTCCCGGCTCCGTCCACGCCATCGGTTCGAGGACCGCTCGTTCGGGATCGTACATCCAAAGGCCGCTCAGCGACAGCCCGAGGATCCGATGAGCCGCTTCGACCGCGATATCGCAGACGTCCCCACACGTTTCGGCGTGCATCAATCGACGGCTGGCGTCGTGCAGCTGTCGGAGCGCTCGCTCGCGTTCCATGGCCGGGTGGCCTGTGTCGACCGTCGTGGTCCGATCTCCTGACTGGGCGGGCTCCGTGCGCCACCAGATCCGGCCACGGGCACCGACCTTCTTCGTGGCTAACTCGCCCTGCTCGGAGAGCGTCGTGAGCTTCTGGTGGGCGGTCCGCCGAGCACAGTCGACGAGGTCGGCGACTTCGGGGGCAGTGAGCGGGGCCCTCGGCCGATCTTGCTGTTCGAATACTGCGAGAACGTCTTCGAGCGTGACGGACGGCGTATTCGATCCCATCGCTCGAACCCTCTACCGGGGAGATACTAAAGTATGCCGTCAACGGTATCGACGGAACACTGAGGAGTTTCGGCGACTACCGTTCGCCCGCCCCTTTTTACCGCATCGATGCGGAGGGAGATACGATGGCGCACGTCGAACGACTTCGAATCTATCCGATAAAGGGACTCGACGCGATCGAACTCGCGGAGAGCCACATCACCGACGCCGGGACGATGGCCGGCGACCGGGCGTACGCGCTCACTATCCAGGGTGCAGACGAAACCCCGGAGTCGATCAACGGCAAACAGTCGGAGCGATTCCACGAACTCTCGACGGATTTCGATCCCGAAACGAAGCTGCTGTCGGTCCGGACCCCAGAGGGAGAGCACGAGCAGTTCAACCTCCAGCGGGATCTCGACTCTGCCGGCGAGTGGCTCTGCTCGTTTCTCGACGTCGAGGCGACGCTGCGCCGCCGCGAGCCGCCGGCGTTCGTAGATCGCCCCGCCGCCGGCCCGTCGGTGATAAGCACCGCGACGCTCGAGGAGGTCGCTAGCTGGTTCGACGGAATGAGCGTCGAGGGAGCACGGCGGCGGCTGCGGGCGAACGTCGAAGTCGGCGGCGTGCCGGCGTTCTGGGAGGATCAGTTCGTCGGCGAAGCCGCACCGGGGTTCGAGGCCGGCGGGGTCCGGTTCGAGGGCGTCGAGCCGTGTGCACGGTGCGTCGTCCCGAGCCGAGATCCGGACACCGGCGAGCCGCTGCCCGAATTCCGCGAGCGGTTTCTCGAGCGCCGCGAGGCCACGTTCCCCGAGTGGGCCGACAGAGAGGCGTTCGACCATCTCTACACGCTCATGCTCATCGCACGCGTCCCGGAGCCGAGCCGCGGGACCACGATCGCCGTCGGCGATACCGTCGACGCCGACACCGAACTACCGGGGCGTACCGCGTGAACTACTTGTAGTACTTACGGGGAGATGAGTAGCCCGTAGAGGAGGTCGCACAGCCACTCAGACGGTGGTGTTTGCAACCAGTACGTCGCGGATACACTGCTCGTTGAGTGTGCTCATTGGTCGTTTGGTGATCTGGTAATAGCAATGGACTGATTCAGTGGAGGGAGAGGCGATCTGTGTAAGCTCTTCGACGACGTCCTCCCAGAGACGGTAACTTAAACGCCGGGTTGGTTCTCCGGGTCGATGACGTCCGAGACGTCCGGGAACAGCCCGTCCAGCTCGGGGTCGTCGTCGAGCAGCTCGTACACGCGACCGTCGAGTCGAACGATTCCCGCGTCCTCGAGGTGGTCCAGGTGGGAGAACGCTTCGCCAGGACCGTGCATGATGTGGATGGTCGACAGCGAGCCGAACAGTGCGGCGCTCACTTCCCACGCCGTCGCGGGACCGTCCCTGAGGACGTCGATCACTCTCTCGGTGCGTTCGCGGTGGTGGACGATGATGTCGGCAGCCCGTCCCGGCGGATCGATTATCGGTCCACGGTGCCCGGGCCAGGCGCGGGTGTATCCGCGATCGACGATCGCCGAGAGCGTCTCGAGATACTTTCCAAGCGCGCCCTCGACGCGGGTGTCCGCGCCGCCGACGTTCGGCGTATAGTACGGCAACAGCGCGTCGCCGCTGAAAACCTCCTCGCCGTCCCGTCCGTCGAAGGCGAACCCCGTCAGCCCGTCCGTGTGTCCCGGCATGTGGACCGCCTCCAGGTCGACGGAGCCGAGATCGAAGCGATCCCCGCCCGTAAACGGCGTGACGTCGGCGCCGATGCCGTCGTTGTCGGTACTCTCGAGGAACGAGAGCAGTTCGTCCTGCTTTTCGTCCGGCATTCCCCACTCGTCGATACAGCGACGGAGGCTGTTTTCCTTCTCCGAGATCGCTTCGGGCGTCTGGGTGACCAGCGCCGCGTCCAGTTCGTGGGCGTACACCGGACAGTCCGCGATCGACTGGATCTCGCCGGCGAGTCCGGCGTGGTCCGCGTGAAAGTGCGTCAGGAGGATCTGCTCGACGTCCTCGAAGCCGATCCCGTGAGCGTCGAGCCCCGACGCCAGGTCGGATCGTGTCCGATCCGAGGAGATGCCGGTGTCGACGAGTGTCGTCGTTCCGGTCGGTTCCGTCCCGAGCACGTAACAGTTGTTCCGCCCCTCGAAAGCGCGGTTGCCGAGCGGGACGATCCCGAGTTCGAACGGGAGCCTCGGGTCACTCATCGGCACGCCTCCGACAGAACGTGATCGAACGCGGCGTGTCAACGGTAGACGGAGCGTACATACCAGCCGTGGGACGCCCCTCCGTCAAAGCTTTTCGCTTCCTCACACGCCGGCGCCCGTCGGCGCGTCGGCCTCGTGGGTCGGCGTCGGATCGAGGCCGAGATCCTCGAGAGCTGCCTGCATGTGCTCGTCGTCGACGAAGCCGGCACCGGCCTTGACGCGCTTTTCGTGCGCGAGCGCGAGTACCTCGCCGCGTCGATCGTCCGGTATCTCGTATTTCTCGACGACGAGTTCGACGACGAGGCCGATCGGGTCCTGCGTGTACAGCGAGTGAAAGGCGCCCCGATCGAACTCGTTGTAACCGTAGTCGGCTGCCTGCAGCGCCTGCTTCGTCTCCTCGAGTGCCGACGGTGCGATCTTGTAGGCGAGGTGGTGGACGTTCCCGGGGCGTCGAGACGGTTGCACGGGCATGTCCTCGCCGACGAAGAACGTCAGGATCCGTCCGTCGCCCGTGTCGAAGAACAGATGCGTGAGCTCGGGCTGATCGAGGTTCGGCTGCTCGAGAACGAGCGGCATCCCGAGGAGGTCCCGATAGAACGCGATGACGCTGGCGGGGTCGCCGCCCATGACGGTCATGTGGTCGGTTCCGAGCGTCCGGATCGGGCTCTCCGGCGCGTCCGCGGTGATCTCCTGCTGAGGCTCGTGTTCCATACGACGGCGTACACACTCCAGCCTCAAGTACACCCCCGTGATATCGGTGCTACCCGGTTACACTCCCGTTACTACCCGATCGTCGTGGCGACGCCCTTCGTCTGTCGGTAGTCGCTGTCGAGGATCGCCGCGAGCCGTTCGACGAGTGCCTCGCGATCCTCGCCGCTCCAGTCGGCCGGTTCCTTCACCGGAACGACGAGGAATCCGCGACCCCGTACGTCCGTGGCGTGGACGTTCGCCGCGTCGGCGGGGAGCTTTTCGGCCTGCGTCGTAAACGCTCGGAGAAGGTACGCCACCGCCTCGTCACCCACGCCGACGAGTATGTGGGCGTTGATCGCTCTGAGCTCCGCGTCGATGAACCGCTCGAGATCACGCGGATCCCCCGGTGAGAGACGGAGGTACGAGAGATAACAGTTGTCGAGCACTGGTTCGTCGCTGTAGGGCTCCTCGGCGAAACCGAGATCGTGGAGGACGCTCTGCAGACGCTCGCCGGTGATCGAGTCGGTGAACGGGACGCCCGTCGAGGCGCCGCCGTGTTCGGTCGCACTGCCGCCGACGACGTGGAAGTCGGCGTTGACGTCTCCGTAGCCGTAGACGGCGGGATCGCCGGGGGCACGCATCCCGAACGGGTTCGACACCCGATCAGTCACTCGCTTCACGCCGACCGGTAGGTCTGCGGAGGTACAAAAAGACCGCGGCTCACTCGACGCTGATCGCGCCGAGCATCCCCTGTCCCTCGTGGGGGGTGCAGACGTAGAACTGCTGTCCGGGGTCCTCGAACGTCTGCTCGAACGTCGCCCCTTCCGAGCTCGTGAGATCGCTCTCGAAGTCGGTAGCGGAGTCATCGGTCGAAACGACGTTGTGACCGCCGCCGGCGCCGGTCCACTCGAAGACGACGGTCGTGCCGGCGTCGATGGCAATCGCGGCCGGGCCGTAGGCGAGACCGCCGTCGCCCGCACCGACCGCGACGACGACTTCGTCCGCTCCGGTGCCGTCCGCGATCCGGCCGTCGTAGCCCCGCGCGTTGGCGAGGAACTCGTCGATCTCCGCGGGAACGTCGTCGAGCATCTCGTAGTCGGGACCGTCGTCGCCGTTGCCCGTACAGCCGGCGAGACCGCCGACGACGAGCGCGGCGGCCGTCCCTCGAACGAACCGACGACGGGGAAGCTTTCGAGCCATCGGTTAGCGATTAGGATTTCGAATACAAAAATCCGTTTTGACGTGTGCCACCAGGCTGCTCGGTCGGCGCGGAATCAGTTATTCGGGCGGGCGAGAACGCTTTTGAGACCCGCCCCCCAACGACTCGACGATGAGCATCGACGACCATGCCGAGGAGCTCGCCTCCGCTCTCGGCGTAGACAAAGAGGAGGTCATGGAAGACTTGGAGAAACTCGTCTCGTACTCGGTCCCGATCGACGAGGCGAAACAGAGCCTGCGCCGCAAATACGGCGACGGAACCGGCGGCGGGGGAGCCGAACCGGTCGAGACGGATATCGCCGACGTCACGCCGGACGACGGGAACGTCAGCGTGACGGCCCGCGTCCTCACGGTCGGAAAGCGGTCGATCAGATACCAGGGGGACGATCAGGTGATCTTCGAGGGCGAACTCGCCGACGAAACCGGCCGCATCTCCTACACCGCCTGGACCGACTTCGGCCTCTCCGTGGGAGATACGATCTCGGCGGGTAACGCCGGCGTTCGCGAGTGGGAGGGCGAACCCGAGCTGAATCTCGGCGAATCGACGACGGTGACGATCCGCGACGAGACGCTGGAGGTCCCCTACGAGGTTGGTGGCGAGCGAGCGCTCGAAGCGCTCGAGCCGGGCGATCGGGGACGGACGGTAGCCGTGACCGTCCTCGACTGCGAGCGGAAGACGATCGACGGTCGCGACGGGGAGACGGAGATCCTCAGCGGCGTCCTCGGCGACGAGAGCGCCCGTCTCCCGTTCACCGACTGGGACCCCCACCCCGAGATCGAGGAGGGGAGCTCCGTCCGGATCGAGAACGTCTACGTTCGGGAGTTCCGCGGCGTCCCGTCGATCAACGTCTCGGAGTTCTCGACGGTCGAGCCGACCGCGCCCGTCGACGTCGAGGATTCTGCACGATCGATGTCGGTTCGCGAGGCCGTCGCCGCGGGCGGGATCTTCGACGTCGAACTCGTCGGGAACGTCATCGAGGTACGCGACGGCTCCGGACTCATCGAGCGGTGTCCGGAGTGCGGTCGCGTCGTTCAGAACGGCCAGTGTCGAAGCCACGGGGAAGTCGACGCCGAGGACGACATGCGGATCAAGGCGATCGTCGATGACGGGACGGGCACCTGCACAGCCGTACTCGGCCGTGAGATAACCGAACGCATCTACGGCGGGACGCTCGCCGACGCGCTCGATGACGCTCGCGACGCGATGGACCGCGAGGTGGTGGCCGAGTCGATCGCCGCCGAACTCGAAGGGAGGGAGTTCCGCGTTCGGGGGACACTGTCGGTCGACGAGTACGGCGCGAACCTCGACGCGAGCGAGTTCGCACCCCACGACGCCGATCCGGCCGACCGCGCTCGCCAGCTGCTCGCGGAGGTGGGCCAATGAGCAGCTCCGGCTCCGGACCCGGCCGACGGGAGGTCGCCTACCGGCTCTTCGCGGCGGAGTTCGACGACGCCGAGCTCTCCTACAGCGAGAGCGACGAGGAGCGCGCGCCGAACTACGTCGTGACGCCAACGGGCGCACGCGTCAACCGGCTGTTCGCCGTCGGCGTGCTCACCGAGGTCGAGCGCGTCAACCCGGAGATGGTTCGCGGTCGAGTCGTCGACCCGACCGGCGCGTTCGTCACCTACGCCGGCCAGTACCAGCCGGACGAGCTGACGTTTCTCGAACGAACCGAACCGCCGGCGTTCGTCGCACTGTCCGGCAAGGCGCGGACGTTCGAGCCCGAGGACGGTGATCGGATCTTCACCTCCGTCCGCCCCGAGGCGATCAGCGCCGTCGACGCAGAGACGCGCGACCGGTGGATCGTCACGACGGCGGAGCGAACCCTCGAACGGATCGGCATCGTCGCGTCGGCGATCGAAGCAGAACTCGCCGGGGACGAACTTCGCGCGGCGCTCGAAGCGGAGGGGGTCGACGACCGGCTCGCCGACGGAGTCGCCCTTGCGCTCGATTACTACGGAACGACCCCCGCCTACCTCGAGGCACTCCGCGAGGTCGCGCTCGACGCGGTTCGTGTCGTCGCGGGAGAACGGGACGAGGCGGGACGGCTCGAGGTGGCACCTGACGAGGGAATGGGAGACGCCTCGGGGCTGGCGACCATCGATCTCGCGGGGAAACCGACGCCCGAAACCGCCGCAGCCGCAGCCGGCGTCGGGTCGTCGGAGCCGACGTCCGGCAGTGAGACCGAGAGCGGGTCGGCGGTCGCCGAGTCCGAACTCGAATCCGAACCCGAGTCGGACGAATCGACGACGGAGGACGCAGTCGAAGCGGACTCCGTCGCGGAGAGCGAGCCAGAACCGGAAACGGAACCGGAATCGGAACCCGATCCCGCCGAGAGAACCGTGAGTACGGACCCGAATACGGATACGGATCCCGAACCACAGCCGGGATCGGAGATTGCCGAACCGGCGGAATCGATCGAAACCGACGACGAAATCGGATCGTTCGAGTCCGATCCGGAGGAGTTCGACCCCGAAGAGTTCGATCTTGACGAAGAGACCCGAGAGGAGGTCGAAGCGGAGTTCGGAACCGAGTTCTCGACCGCGGACGAGGTTGCCGAGCCGGGGGAGTCGGATCTCGACGCACCGACGCCGGAGCCCGATTCAGCTTCCGAACCGGAATCGGGAACGGAGCCAGATTCCGAACCGGAAGCAGAACCGGAACCGGAGGTCGACGACGAAAGCGAACCTGATCCCGGGGACGACTCGGACGATTCGGAAGACGAACCGGTCGACCTCGAGGATGCAGTGGTGGAGACGCTAGCGGCACTCGACGACGGGGACGGCGTCCCCAGAGAGGAGCTCGTCGCAGCGGTCGTCGACGAACACGGGGTGGCGTCGGCGGAAATCGAGGACGCGATCCAGGGCGCGCTGATGAGCGGGCAGTGTTACGAGCCGTCCGACGGCGTCTACAAACCGATCTGAATGCTGGAGCCGATTCCCGGCGAACCAGCGGCCGTCGCCCACTGCGGAGCCGAGCGCGTGCTCGTCGTCGCGGATTACCACGCGGGGCTCGAGGTCGGACTCCGCCGAGACGGCGTCGAGATCCACAGCCACGCCGACGAACGCCGGGAACAGCTCCTCGAACTGTTGGTCGACAGCGACGTCGATCGTCTCCTTCTCCTCGGTGATCTCGGCGACGCGATCGGGACTCCCTCCCAGGAGGAGCGGACGGAGCTGATCAATCTCGTCGACGCCACGGCCGAGATTGTGCCGACGACGGTGACGAAAGGGAACCACGACGGCGGTATCGAGGCCGTCATCGGGAATCGTGAGGGCGTAACGGTCACCGGCGGCGACGGCGTCCGGATCGGCGACGTCGGGTTCTGTCACGGCCACACGTGGCCCGCTGACGCCGTCGTTGCGGCGCCGCAGGTCGTCTCCGCCCACGAGCATCCGACCGTCAGACTGACCGACGAGGTCGGCGGGTGGCGGACCGAGCGCGTCTGGCTGCGTGGGGCTCTCGACCCCGAAGGATTTCCGGAGTACGACGCGGTCGGCGACCGACTCGTCGTCTCTCCGGCGTTCAACGATCTCGTCGGCGGGACGTGGGTGAACGAGAGCGACGGCTTCCTCTCGCCGTTCCTGCCTGCGGGGTTGGACGACGGCGAGGCGTATCTCCTCGACGGGACGCGGCTCGGAGCGTACCGGCACGTCTGAATACCCCGGAGCGGTTCGTTTAATCCGCTCGCGACCGAACGTCGCCCATGATCGATGGCGGGGTGGTCGGTGCCGACGCGTTCTCACACCTCCAGCCCGGGGTTCGCGACGCGCTCTCGGAGCGCGGCTTCTCGACGCCGACCGAGCCCCAGCGGAAGGCCATCCCGCCGCTCGCTGCCGGCGAGAACGGGCTCGTCGTGGCGCCGACGGGCTCCGGGAAGACGGAGACGGCGATGTTGCCCGTGCTGTCGGCGATAGACGCACGCGGCAGGCGTCACGGGATCCAGGCGCTCTACGTGACGCCGCTCCGTGCGCTCAATCGGGACATGCGCGATCGACTCGAGTGGTGGGGCGAGACCCTCGAGATCGACGTCGACGTTCGTCACGGCGACACGACCGACTACCAGCGGAGCAAGCAGGCCGAGAACCCCCCGGACGTGCTCGTCACGACGCCGGAGACCCTGCAGGCGATGTTCACCGGCGAGAAGCTCCGGCGCGCGTTGGCGGACGTCGAACACGTCGTCGTCGACGAGGTCCACGAACTCGCGGCGGCAAAGCGCGGGGCACAGCTGACGATCGGTCTGGAACATCTCCGTGAACACGCCGGGCCGTTCCAACGGATCGGCCTCTCGGCGACCGTCGGCGATCCCGCGGAAGTCGGGCGGTTCCTGACCGGGGATCGCGGCTGTCGCGTCATCGAAGTCGAGGCCGGATCGAACCTCGACGTTCGCGTTCAAGAGCCCGAAATTACTCCGGTCGACGAGCGGGCGGCGAGCGAACTCCTCACCGATGCCGCGGTGGCGAGTCACGTCCGCGTGATCGACGAGATCGTCACCGAACACGAGTCGACGCTCGTCTTCGTGAACACGCGACAGAGCGCGGAGGGACTCGGATCGCGTCTCAAGGCCTACGGGACCGACGTCGGGATCCATCACGGATCGCTCTCGAAGGAGGCACGGATCGACGTCGAGGACCGGTTCAAGACCGGTGAACTCGACGCGCTGCTCTGTACGTCCTCGATGGAGCTGGGGATTGACGTCGGCACAATCGACCACGTGGTTCAGTACTCGAGCCCGCGCGAGGTGCGGCGACTACTCCAGCGGGTGGGGCGTGCTGGGCACCGCCGCGACGAGATCTCGGCGGGAACGGTGGTCACGACACGGCCGGACGACAGCTTCGAGGCGATGGCGATCGTCGACCGCGCCGAGCGCGGACTCGTCGAATCCGCGGGAATTCACCACGGAAGCCTTGACACGGTCGCGAATCAGATCCCCGGACTGCTCATGGGATTCGGCGAACTGCGGGCACGGCGGGCCTACGAGATCGTCACGCGGGCGTACCCGTTCCGGGAGCTCACCGAAACCGATTTCAAGGACGTGGTTCGCGAACTCCACGAGAACCGGATCCTCTGGCTCGATGAGAGCGAGGATCGAATCGAGAAGTCGGGCGGCACGTGGCAGTATTTCTACGGCAACCTCTCGATGATTCCCGACGAGGCGAACTACAGAGTGAAGGACATGGCCTCCGGTCGGATCGTCGGGACGCTCGCCGAGCGGTTCGTCGTCACGTTCGCCGCACCTGGTGAGAGCTTCATCCAGGGCGGCGACATGTGGCGGATCACCGAAGTCGACGACGAGGCCGAGGAGGTTCTCGTCTCGCCGGTCGAGGATCCGACGGGCGAGATACCTTCGTGGGTCGGCCAGGAGATCCCGGTCCCGAGGGACGTCGCCCAGCAGGTCGGGCGGATGCGGCGCCGTGCCGGCGAGCGGTTCGCCGACGGCGCGAGTCGCGAACTCGTCGCCCGTGGATTCGCCGAACGGTACGCAACTGACGAGCACACGGCGAGCGAGGCGCTCGAGCGAATCGAACGCCACGACGCGCCGATACCGACGGACGATCGGATCGTCGTCGAGGGGTTCGGTCGCGATGTCGTCGTCAACGCCGCGTACGGGCACACGATCAACGAGACGATCGGCCGGCTCCTCTCGGCGCTGATCGGCCAGCGGACCGGCTCTTCGGTCGCGATGGAGGCCGATCCGTACCGGATCGAACTGGAGGTGCCCAGCGGCGTCACCATCGGGGACGTCGTCGAGGTGCTGGAGACGACCGAGCCGGCTCACGTGGCGGGACTCATCGAACTGAGCCTCAAAAACAGCGACGCGCTGAAGTTCACGCTCGCACAAGTCGCCGAGAAGTTCGGCGCGCTGAAGCGCTGGAAGGGTCGGGGGAGTTCGCAGTTCGGACGAGATCGGTTGCTGAGCGCGCTCCAGGGGACGCCGGTGTACGACGAGACGATCCGCGTCGTGCTGCACGAACAGCTCGACGTCGACGGTGCGGCGGCCGTCCTCGATGGGATCCGATCGGGAGACATCGAACTCGCAACCGCGAGCGAGCGAACGCCGATCGGACTCGGCGGAACCGGGTCGGGACGGGAACTGCTCTCGCCGGAGAACGCGGACGCGTCGGTGATCGAGACCGTCCGCGAACGGATCGACAACGACCGGGTGCTGCTGGCGTGTCTCCACTGCAAGGAGTGGGACAGACGTCAGCAGGTCAAGCGCGTCCCGGAGCAACCCGACTGCCCGAACTGCGGGTCGACGAGGATCGCGGCGCTGAACCCGTGGGCCGACGAGGTGGTGGACGCCGTGCGGAGTGACGAGCGCGACGAAACACAGCGAAAGCAGACCCAGCGGGCCTACCGGGCCGCGAATCAGGTGCAAAGTCACGGAAAGAAGGCGGTCATTGCGCTCGCGGCGCGCGGCGTCGGACCGCGAAACGCCGCCCGAATCATCAACAGACACCGGGAGAGCGAGGAGGCGTTTTACCGGGACATCCTCGCCAGAGAGCGCGAGTACGCCCGGACGAAGTCGTTCTGGGATTGATCGTCAGATCCCCAGGCCGGCGTGCCAGTGGTCGACGCCGGCGTCGGCCTTCGCTCGGTCCATCTCCGCGAGGATCGCCGCGGCCAGCGACGCGGTCTCCGACGCGCGCCTGTCGCCTTCGGTGCGAAACTCGCCAGTGACTCGGTTGGCGTACGCCGAACAGACGGCTCCCGCTCGGAGCCCGTAGAGGCTCGCGATCGTGAGAATCGCGCTCGCCTCCATCTCGAAGTTCAGTACCCCGGCGGCCTGGAGTTCGTCGAACCGGTCGGCCGCGTCGGCCGCCTCGAAGCCGCCGAACCCGGGACGTGACTGGCCGGCGTAGAACGAATCCGTCGAGCAGGTGACGCCGACGTGGTAGTCGTATCCGAGTCGCTCGGCAGCGGTGACCAGTGCAGTGACGACCTCTCCGTGAGCCGCCGCGGGGTAGTCCGACCGGACGTACTCGTCGCTCGTTCCCTCCTGCCGAACCGCCGCGGACGTGATGACCAGATCCCCGACGTCGATTTCCGGTTGGATCGCGCCGCAGGAGCCGACCCGCAGGAACGTGTCGACGCCGACGCGTGCGAGTTCCTCGACCGCGATACCGGCCGACGGTGCACCGATCCCGGTCGAGGTGACCGCCACCGGCGCCCCGTCGTACTGGCCGCGGAGCGTCCGGTACTCCCGGTGGTCGGCGACCGCCTCGACGGAGTCCCACGTGTCGGCGATGACGTCGACGCGGTCCGGATCACCGGGGAGCAACACCGGACCGTCGATCTCGTCGGGTCCGACCTCGATGTGGTACTGGACGTCGTCGCTCATCGCAGATAACTCCCGGAGAACGTCGCGGGGAGGAGCTCTCCGAGCGTGTACGACGCGACCCCATCGCCCTCGTCACAGAGGATCCGCAGCGGTCCGTCGTCGAACTCCGCGAGGGACTGTCGACACATCCCACACGGTGTGACTCCGTCCCGGCGGTTCGAGGCGACGGCGACGGCGTCGAAGGACCGATGTCCCGCCTCGACAGCCTTCGAGAGCGCGAGCTCCTCGGCGTGGACGCTGTTGGAGTAGTTCGCGTTCTCGACGTTACAACCCGTGTAAACGGGACCGTCGGCGGTTCGAATGGCTGCGCCGACCCGGTACGTCGAATACGGCGCGTACGATCGCTCGACGGCTTCCCTCGCCTTCGAAACGAGTTCGCTGTCGTCCATGTAAACGGATCGGACGCCGCGTTCAAATAGCTGTGCGAACTGCGTCCCTGCAAAAATCGGTCGTTACTCCGTGGCCCTCGCGTCGTCGACCGCCGCCTCGATCGCCGCGACGACGGTCTCGGTGAGCCCGTCGACGGCGTCGCTCTCCGCGTAGACGCGGACGTACGGCTCGGTACCGCTGGGGCGAACGAGCGTCCACGCGCCGTCGTCGAACGACAGTCGGACCCCGTGTTCGGTGGTAACTGACGCGTCGGGAAAGGAGTCCGGGAGCGTCCGCTCCAACTGATCCATCACGGCAGTTTTTGATTGCTCCGGACAGTCGACGCTCATCTTCCGGTACGGCCGCTCGGAGATCGGCTCCCGGAGCGAGTCGAGCCCGTCGCGGGCGACGAGGGCGGTGAAGACGGCCGCGCTGACGACCCCGTCGATCCATCCGCCGAACTCGGGGTGGACGTGCTTCCACGGTTCGGCGGCGAAGACCACCGCCGCGTCCGAACCCCCGTGCTCGGCGGCGGCGATCCCCTCGTGGAGTGCTCCGAGACGGATCCGTTCGACCCGCCCCCCCTTCGTCTCGACGTGCGCGTCTATCCGCCCCGACGCGTTCGGCGTCGTCACCGTGACGGGATCGTCCGCATCGCTCTCGGCGGTGTAGAAGCCCGCGACTATCGCGAGCACCGTGTCCTCGTGGACGACGTCGCCGTCGGCGTCGACGACGACGATCCGGTCGGCGTCGCCGTCGTGGGCGATACCGAGATCGAACGCCCCGTCGGCGACGAACGCGCGGAGGTCCGAGATGCTCTCGGTGGTCGGTTTCGAGGCCCGTCCCGGGAAGTGACCGTCGACGTTCGCGTTCAGCGCGACAACGTCGGCACCGAGCCGATTGAGTACCTGCGGCGTCGCGAGGCTCGCCATCCCGTTTCCACAGTCGACGGCGACGCGAACGTCCGAGCAGCGTCCGACGTGCTCTCGGGTGTACTCGATAACCGCGTCCCGGTACGTCGGGAGGGGGTCGTCGTTCCGCCCACCACCCCACCGTTCCCACCCGACCGGATCCGGGTCCGCGGCGATCCGCTCGGCGATCGTCGCCTCGGCGCTTTGGTCGTACTCGACGCCGTCGACGAAGAACTTCAGACCGTTGTCGGTCGGCGGATTGTGGCTCGCGGTGACCATGATTCCCCGCCGTCCCCGCGAGGCGTACGCGAGCGTCGGTGTCGGCACCTCGCCGATCCGGACGACGTCGGCGCCGGCGCTCTCGATCCCAGCCTCCAGAGCCGCGGTGAGCGCCGGGCCGGTCGTTCGACCGTCGCGGCCGACGACGACCGTCGAGCCGTCGACGCCGGCGGCTCGCCCCGCTTTGAGCGCGAGTGACGGTGTCACGTCCGTTTCAGCGTTTCCGCGGATGCCCGCGGTTCCGAACAGGTCCATGTCGGCGTCTGGTCCGCACGACACTTAAGATGATAGCGAATGGTGGGCGGATTCACCCAAACGAGACACGTGTCAGGCGATGTCGCGGCTGGTGTCGATCGAGACCTGTTCGGTGAGTTCGAGCTTGATGATGTCCTGCAGCGCCCGGCCGCCGCGGAACTTGCGGACGCCGAGCCGGTTCTCGATCCGGTCACCGTTGACGCGCGTTTCTAGTTCGAAGACGACGTCTGCCATGTGTTTGGTCGTGTCCCGCAGCGGCGGAACATCGTGGCCGTCGAGACAGTGGAGCAGCGCCAACCCGCCCGTGTTCGCGATGTGGTTCTGAAGTTCGTTGAGGAAGATCCGGTAGCGTGCCGGCTCGTGTCGCTCCAGAACGTCGATCGGATCGATGATGAGATTCGACGACTCCGGGAGCGCGGTGACGAGTTTCGACGCGTTGTCGAGCGGCGCGTCGCCGGTGACGTCCCGGATCGTCGGCTTGCCCGTGCGGGTCGTCGCACTGTCGAAGCTCTGTTTCACCGCGTCGCTGGTTCGATCGAGCGTGAGATAGAGCGTTCCCCGGGTGGCGGAGAGTTCGTAGAGAAACAGCTCCGCCTGGCTCGCCGGATCCGCGGAGAGCGCCACGATGCTACCGGCTGGGATCCCGCCGCTGAGCTTGCGGTCGAGAACCTCGATTCCGGTACGTAGACGCTCCGGCATGCAGGGATCTGGACGCCCGACCGAGTTAAACGTTCTGGCGAGACGAGGTGTTACTCCAGATCGACGACGGCGGGTCGGGACATTCAAGGCGGTTCGGGGCGGCTATCCGGTAATGCGGCACGAGCACCTTATCAGCGCGAAACAGCTCTCGCGCGAGGATATCGAAACGGTGTTGGACCGGGCCGCGGAGATCGCCGCCGACCCGGAGGCCGTCGCCGAGGCGTGTGACGGCTCGCTCCTCGCGCTCTGTTTTTTCGAACCGAGCACCCGGACGAAGATGAGCTTCGAGACGGCGATAACGCGCCTCGGAGGGGACGCAACCGACATGGGGGGCGTCGAGTCCTCGTCGGTCAAGAAGGGCGAATCGCTGGCCGACACGGTTCGCGTCATCGAGGGATACGCCGACGCGATCGTTCTCAGACATCCGAGCGAAGGTGCCGCAAAGCTCGCCAGCCAGTTCGTCGACGTTCCGGTGATAAACGCTGGCGACGGTGCGGGACAGCACCCCACCCAGACGCTCCTGGATCTCTACACGATCCGCGAGAACGCGGGGTTCGACGACCTCTCGGTCGGAATCATGGGAGATCTCAAATACGGCCGAACGGTCCACTCGCTGGCACACGCGCTGACGAACGTCGACGCGAATCAACATTTCATCAGCCCCGAATCGCTCCGACTCCCCCGATCCGTTCGGTACGACCTCCACGAGGCCGGCGCGAACGTCCACGAGTACACCGAGATCGACGACGTTCTCGGCGCGCTCGACGTCCTCTACGTGACGCGGATACAGCGGGAACGGTTCCCCGACGAGAACGAGTACCGGCAGGTTGCCGGGGAGTACCGGATCGACGCCGAACTCCTCGAGTCGGCCGACGACGAGCTGACGGTGATGCACCCGCTCCCGCGCGTCGACGAGATCGCTGCCGACGTCGACGAGACCAATCACGCGACGTACTTCGAGCAGGCGCACAACGGCGTTCCAGTCCGCATGGCGCTCCTAGAGGCGATGCTATGACCGACACCGAACTCCGCGTTTCGAAGATCCGCAACGGAACCGTCATCGACCACATCACGGCCGGACAGGCGATCAACGTGCTCGCCATTCTCGGGATCGACGGCTCCTCCGGCGAGGAGGTCAGTGTCGGAATGAACGTCCCCTCGGACCGACTCGGTCGAAAGGACATCGTCAAAGTCGAGGGGCGAGAACTGAGCCAAAACGAGGTCGACGTCCTCTCGCTCATCGCCCCCGCGGCGACGATCAACATCGTTCGCGACTTCGACGTCATCGAGAAACACCGCGTCAGCCGTCCCGACGTAGTTTCCGGCGTCCTGTCGTGTCCCAACGCCAACTGCATCACCACGGGGGACGAGCCGGTCGAATCGCAGTTCGAAGTTCTCGACGACGGCGTGCGGTGTACGTACTGCGAGACGATCATCCGCGACTCGATCGCGGCACACATCAGTGTCGCCTAGGGAGTCGAGGCCGTCCCGTCCGCAGTCGGGAGCTCGACCGACCGAGGAACAGCTACCCGGGGGAAAACCTATACCGACCGGTAACCAACCTACATACGGAATGTCCAAGAAGACCCTCGCGCTCGTTGTCGTGGCCGCTGCCGTCCTGCTGTACGTAGCGAAGCGATAACTCATCCCGCGTCCGAACCGGGCGGAACCGAACCGACATCCGATCACCTTTTCCGAACGACTTACGCCGAGCGAGCGCTCAGTGAGGCCCATGTACGGTGTCGTCACGCGAAACGCCGAGGAGACCGGGTGGGCGGAGTTCGACCTGGCGTTCTACGAAGTGAAGGACGTCTCGGGACGATCCGCTGAACCTGTCGACGGCGCGGTGAGCATGATCTCCTGCTTCGGCGACAACGCGGCGGCCGAGGAGAACCCGGATCTGGTCCCGGTCAATCCGGACGGACAACCCGCCACTCGCGACCGGACGTACTTCGACTGGGCGTACATCTGTCCGACCCATCCGCGATATCGGGATGGGTTGCTCGAAATCGTCACGGACTGCACCACAGTCGGTCCGGACGTTCGTCTCGACGACGTCGGCTTCCCGCGCCCCGAGTACTGCTACTGCGATCGGTGTAACCGCCAGTTCGAGGAGTGGCTCGAAGCCCGACACGACGACGGAGGACCACCGCCGGAGGCGTCGACGATCGACGACCGGTACGCCTGGCGCGCCGAACTGATTACGGCCTTCCTCGAAACGGCGGTCGATCGGATTCCCGGACGGACGTACATGACGCTCTACCCGGATCCGTACGACGATCACCTCTACGAGCGGGCGGGTATCGATCTGGCGGCGATCGAATCGCTCGTCGACGAGTTTGTCGTGCCGCTGTACGACACCCACTACGGAACGACCTACTGGCTGGAGACGATCGCGAAGGGGTTCGAATCAAGACTCGACACGCCGTTCAGTATCGAACTGTACGCGGTCGACGTCGATATCGACAACCTGATCCACGCGACCGACGTGGCCGAGGAGTACGCCGAATCGGTGCTGTTCGGCTACGACGCCGCGAACGCACGCGCCGCGCTACGGCGACGGGGGGCCGACGCGCGCGAAGGTGTCGAGTGGTGAGCGGAGCGATCAGACGCCGGTCGTCACGAGTTCGAAGGCCCACCAGACCAGTCCGAGCAAGAGGACGACGATTATCACCGCCTCGATGCCGCGACGGAGTTTGTACCGGTTGTCCGCGTTGAAAAAGTCCGCGATCGGACCGAGATACTCTCTCGCGTACCGCTGAAGCGGGTGTTCGGCGTCGATATCGACTTCATCGTCCGAGCCCGAAGACGGCGATTCCGTGCTCATAGGTATCACGTCTATCGTGGACTGACGTAAAACTATACCAACGGCTACGCATCGATCAACTCGAGGAACGGCCGTCGGATCTCCGGTCGTAGTATCCCCATACCGGCGTGAGGTGGCGACGTCGAGTCCGTAGTCGTATCCGTCTCGTACGACAGGTCAGACAAACGTCATCCGGAAAGGTTGCTTTTTTCAACGTTTTTCGGGTGTAATCCACCGAAGGAGATAAGTAGATGGTGGTCGGTACCAAGTATCATGACAGATGATGACACTACTGGACCGGTAGACCGACGGAATGTGCTCAAAGGTGCGGCCGGCCTCGGAGTCGCAGGACTGGCCGGCTGTCTCGGCGGCGACGACGAAATCGTCGAGATCGTCGCGGGATGCTCTTCCCGCGGCTCGACATCGTTCTCGAGTTGCCAGGCGATGCAGGCAGTCGCCGACAGGCACTCCGAAAACCTCGAGTTCACGGTAACCGCACCGGGCGGCGATCCTGCATCCATCCGCGGTCTCGACGAAGGCGAGGTCGACCTCTACACTTCAGGAAGCTACATCGTCCAGCAGGCAGCCGCCGGCAACGATCCCTTCGCCGACGATCCCGTCGACGGCGTCGGGGGCATGGTGATGTCGTACATCACGATCGACATGTACATGATGCAAAAAGAGGAGGCCGGCTACGAGGACTTCCAGGACGCCATCGACCAGGAGGCGGATATCTGGGGCTTCCCGGCCGGCTGGGGCCTTCGACGTCTGTTCATGAGGCTCCTCGAGGAGGCCGGAATGCGAGAGGAGGTCGAACCCCTGCTTCAGGACATGGCCGCCGAGGACGTCGCCGGTGCACTCGAGGAAGACCGGGTCGAAGTGTTCACCGGCTACGGGAACAGCGGCGTCGGCCTCGCCGGCTGGGAGGTCGAGGTCGACTCCCGGGTCGACGTCGAGTGGCTCGAAATGCCGGACCGCTACTGGGATGGCGTCGAAGCCGGACCGGCGCTTCTCAACCAGATCCCGCCGTACGGCTGGGAGCAAGACATCAACTCGCCCGACGAGTTCAACGCCTGGGTCGACGGGTTCAACATGTACGCGGATGAGGACCTGTCGTCCGACGTGGTGTACGAGCTGCTCGAGTTGGCCACCGAGTATCCCGACGAACTCCGTGACGCGGAGCCGAACTGGCTCGATGGAAACGATCCGGAGAACCTGACGGTCGGGTTCTGGGATACCGAGCTCCATCCCGGCGCTGCGGAGTTCTTCGACGACCACGACGTCGACATTTCGCCGGCGATCGATCCGAGATAGAACTGTCGTCCGGGCGGCGTCCTCGTGGCCCTCGTCGTCGGGGCCGCGTGCCGAGATGCCGCACGTCACTACATGATAACGACAAAAGCGGCTTTGTTGGACATCCGTGCATGAGACACCCAGACAAGCGGCATGATGGATACGACCCGTATCGAACCACCACCGACCGACTGGACCTGATCGATCGAGCGCCATGAGTACGATATCGTTCCGTGGGACGGAGTACACGCCGGCCGAAACCGTCGAGAAGACGCTGCTCGGTCTCTGCGTCCTCATCTGGGCGTTCGTTATCTACTACGCCTGGCAGATCCCGATGCCGAGGGACCGCTTCGGGATCATCTTCCTCTGTGGGATGATGATAATCTTCCTCGTTAGCGAGATGGTCGACGCAGTCGAGGAGAGCAGCCGGTTCGACATCCTCCTGATCAGCGTCAGTATCGTGGTGACGCTGATTACGGCGGTCTACATGAACATCATGTACGACACGCTGATCAACCACCGGCTGGGGTACGCGCTCCAGCACGAGTACATTCTCGGCCTGCTGTTCGTCATCACGCTCGTCTATCTAACCTACCGCGCCTACGGCCTCGTCTTCTGTGCAGTCGTGGTGAGCGTGCTGTACTACACGTACTTCGGGTGGATGTTCCCCGGCATCCTCCGGCACGCCGGCTTCTCCTGGACCCGACTCGTCAACGTCCTGGTCTGGGAGTTCCAGTTCTCGGGGATGTTCGGATCGATCAACCAGATCGTCGCCGCGTGGGTGGCGCTGTTCCTGCTGTACGCGGGACTACTCCGTGGCTACGGCGCCTTCGATCTGATTCTGCGGGTCGCGATCAGGGCGGGGAACCTGATCGAATCCGGCGTCTCACAGGCGGCGATCACCGCCAGCATCATCATCGGGTCGATCACCGGCAGCCAGATGGCTAACGCCGCCATCACCGGTTCGTTCACTATCCCGATGATGAAGGACAGCGGCCTCACCGGGGAAACCGCGGGCGGCATCGAATCCGTGGCGTCCTCCGGCGGCCAGCTCATGCCACCAATCATGGGCGCGGCAGCCTTCGTGATGGCGTCCATCCTCGGCATCGGCTACGTCAACGTCATCATCGCCGGACTCGTCCCAGCCTTCATCTTTTACGCCTCCGCCGTCGTCGCCGTCCACTACATCACCGTCAACGAACTCCAGGGACGCGAGATGGTCGACATGCGGGAATACCTGGACTCGAACCTCACCACCACCGAAGTGTGGTACGAGTCAGTCCGGTTTCTGATTCCCTTCGGCGCGCTGATCTACACCCTCGGGATCGCCCGATGGACCGTCACGACCGC
>SKTU01000028.1 GCA_007122455.1 Haloarculaceae archaeon
TCCCACCGCGTAAGCGCCTCTTCGACGCTGGTCTCGATCAGGTTCAGCGTCGTCGTATCGATCGTCGAGAAGACGTACTCGTGGATCTCACAGCCGAACTCCGGACGCATGATCCGCTCTCCCTTCGCCGTTCCGAGAATTATCCGTATCGCCTCCTCGATGTCGGTCTCTCCTTCGGAAAGCTCGATGGCGCCCGTCGAATCCGTCCGCACCGGAAACCGCCATCCTCGCCCCAAGAACGCGTTATCCATTCAGTCTCTCCCGGTCGTGTTCACCCGATCGTGACGGTCGGGCACCCGCTGGCGATCGTGTTCGGCGGACCGTTCTCCACGACGACGTCTCCCTGTCTGGCGGCTGGCGCACTGTTTATCAGGACGCTGGTGCTCCCGAGCTGGACCATCCCGCCGACGTGAGGGGACGTCCCCGACGAGAAGGGACAGGAGTGAAAATCCACGTTCGCCCTCCAGGCTGGCATGCCGCCGATGAGAACGTCGGGGCTCCCCGGGCCCGAAAGCGGCGAACCGTGTGCCGTCTGGTCGAGAACTCTCGCTGCTGGTGGCATCGTTAACCTAATTAATTTTGATGAGCGATCCCTTAAGTGTTAGGATTCCTGCGGATTCGATCTCCACGTTTCCGCTTCCTCCGATCTCGATCGTCGGAGCGGTCAGGCTGAGTTTCGTGGCGCTCGAAATCTCGATGGTACCGTCCATCGAGTCGAGGACGATCTCGTTGTGCGCAGTATCCTCGATACTGATCTTCGATCCGGTGGCAGAGTCGTCCAGGAGGATTCGGTGACCGTCGTTCGTCGTTATCTCGACGTTTCCCTCGGTGTCGGAGTCGTCGAACACGATCTCGTGGCCGCTCCGGGATCGTATCTTCCGGACGTCGTTCTCCCCGTCGGCGTTGTCCTCCGGCGGTTTCTCCGCCCCGTTCCATAGTGCGCCGAGAACGTACGGGTGGTGAATGTCCCCGTCCTCGAAGGCCACGAGGACCTCGTCACCTTCCTCGGGGAGGAAGTACGTTCCTCGATCCTCCCCGGCCATCGGCGTCGCGATCCGGGCCCAGTAACTCTCGTCGTCGGCGTCTCGCCACGGGTACGACAGCTTCACTCGCCCCATCCCCTCCGGATCCTCGTTATTCGTTACGACGCCCACGGCGACGCCGCCGATCCGTCCGTCCTCCCCGTCCCGACGGAACTCCGGTTCGCTCATCCGGTTCGCTCCGTGACCTCGAAGGACGTCCGGTATCCGGAACTCCCCATCCGGTGGGTGGCACGTTTCACGTAGTAGGTTTTGCTGAACATATCGTCTACACCGTCCAGTTGTATCGTCTCGCCCGCACGGATC
The DNA here is from genome assembly GCA_007122455.1 of Haloarculaceae archaeon. Taxonomy (GTDB): domain Archaea; phylum Halobacteriota; class Halobacteria; order Halobacteriales; family Haloarculaceae; genus Natronomonas. Next base: position 1,347 of record SKTU01000028.1, read on the forward strand.
TCCGGGATGCCCCAGGTCTCTCCGTCACCCTGGACGAACGTTTCGGAGATCCGTTCCAGTTCGTATTCGGCGCGCCGATCCGCTTCGTCTCTCGATCGCACCGGAATTCTCATGACGTTCTTTCCCGTCCCGCCGTTCTCCCGTTCGGCGGAGCCGACGATCTCCCGCTTTTCAGCCGGATCCCAGTGTCTGACCTCCACCGCTCCGACCTGATCCGAATCGTTGATTTCGGCTGAAAAGGAGATCAGGGATTCACCGTACCGAAGCGTCACTGTCGGATCGTTGCGGCGGATTTCGGCGTCGCGAGCGTTCCGGGCCTCGAAGTGAAACGCACCGGGACGGGAGAACAGTTCGAATCCGTACCTGTTCGCGGTCGACTCGAGGAACCGGTAGTCGTTCTGGTTCTCCTGAATCAGTTTTTCGGAGCGCACGTCCGCGTCCGTCACGGTCACGTTTCGTTCACCGAAGTAGTCGGCGGCGATCTCCGTTACCACCTCGCCGAGCGGTCTCCCGTCCCAAGAGGCAGATCTCGTCCCCCGGGTCATCTCGTGTAACAGGCCGTACCCGCTCACGTCGACTGTCGGACCGCCCTGCTCGGGGAACTCCGGCCGAACGGCGTTTATCTTCCCGACGAACACCGGTTCCGAACTGCTCCCGTTTTCGGCCGGTTCGGGCCCGAGCTGATCGCCGTACCCCATCCAGATCTTCACCGACGTCCCGGTACTGAAGCGACCCCAGTCCAGATCATCGAAACGCCCCTCCGCGTGGTCGAAGGGGTAGCTCAGCGTCAGCGAGAAGCGATCCGCCCCGTCGAGAGTCGTCTCGACCTCCACCCCAGAGATCATTCCGTCGGACTCGCGAAACGTCTCGTCGTCCACCCGCACCTCGAAACGGGGCGTGTTGAACCCACCGTATCTCTCCGAGAGAGCTTCGAGTTCCATCTACACCTCCAGCGGTGGAACGACGAGTTCCCGTCCGGCTCGAAGGGTCCGTGGGTTACTGATACCGTTCGCCGTCGCGATCTCTCGCCACCTCTCGGGATCACCGTACTCCTTCGAGGCGATCGACCAGAGCGTGTCCCCCTCCGTCACTCGCCACACCTTCGTTCTGTCGGCAGAGCTCCGTGGAGCGTCGCGAAGTTGCTCGTCGGGTGGTTTGTACTCCTTGAACGTCACGTCGACTCTGGCCCGTGCCGGCGTCCCATCGGGGTGAAACGTCGTGAACCGCTTGTCGGCACTCTCCAGGATCCACTTGTACTCGGTGAGATTTCCCCAGACGACCCGCAGAATCGGGGGCGTGTGTAGCTCCTCGTCGACCTCCAGGAGCGCGTCCACGTCGTCGACGAACTCCTCTCTGACGTCGCGGCCTTGCTCGTAGGTGTCGAAGAGGAGCTCCATCGAGAGGGTCGCTGCACCCCCACTTCCGAACTGCGTTACGGGCGAGGTGAGCCCCGGAATGTTCTGCTCACCGTATTCGACGCTCTCGTTCAAGCTGAACTCGGTCGGGTAGAACGAGACGGGAAGCTCCTGGCGGTCCTCGAACGGCTCCCCCTCGATGACCTTTATCAGGATCTTCTCCGGTTCGGGGGCGTTCTGGCTACCGGACATCTCAGCGTCCCCTCCGCTCTCGCTCTATTCGCCGTTTCCGCTCCAGTCCTCGGTAGAGACGATCGACGAATCGATCGATATCCACAATCTGTTCCAGGGAGGTGGCTTCTATCGAGGGTGTGTCGCCCTGCCGCTCCCGGTTTCGTTGCTCCACTCCGCTGTTTCGAGCGGAGTCGCGCCCGTCGGGCCTCCAGCTTCCCTCGCGCACTCGATCCGCCGCATCTTCGCTATCCACCGTCCTCGCTCGAGTCCGTCTGAGTGTCATCTCTGGCTCCTCGTTATAAATGGCGGCCTCTCGGGTGACGTCCGAGCCACGCTCTCCGCGAGGCATCTCTCCAGTAGTACGCTCCTCGAGTAGTTCAGTGCGAGGTGTCGAACTGTCGAGCAGTGTTCGACGGTTCTCCACCGTTTCGGTCGGCAACCGACCCGCTACCGTCATCGTCGTGACTTCACGCCCCACGAGGGACGCGACGCTTTCCCGGAGTACGGTTCTCGGCTCTCCCGCATCCGAACTACGTGGCTCCGTTCTACCTTCGGGAAGGGCCGCAACTGAATCGCCCCGTTCGCTTCTAGCCGCTTCTACGAACGACATCGGCTGTTCGACCGCGAACGAACGTTCCGTCGAGGCGCCTCCTCGCCGTCTCGGTCGCCGTTCGATAACGCTACGCCGGAGCCGCTCGGTACGGCTCGTTCGCGCTCTCGGAAACCGTTCCTCGCTCGTCCGGGGCGATACATTCCGTCCCGCCTGACGGCTATCGGACCTGCTCCGAGGCGATCGCGCCTGCGCTTCGCGCTGTAGGAGCTGATACACCTTCGGCTCCCGGTCGCTACCGCTCTCCCGAGGTGCGTTCGGTTCGGGGTCGCGTATCCGTCTGTCTTCTCTACGAGACGCCGGTATCGAGCGCTCCCCGACGACGAGTGACTGCAGCGTGAGAAACGAGAGTATCGATCCTGCCGCCCTCTCGGGTTCGATCGTTCGCTCGTTCGAAGCTGCTTCGTTCCGCTTCCGTCCCAGCAGGCTACTGGCTGCTTCGTGGGATGACGACCCCCAGTCTGGAGGCCACTCGGGGTCGCTCGTCAGGATTCGATGGATCTCGGGTCCCAGTTCTGTCGAGACTGTGCTCCTCGAGCGGTTTATCGGGCCGTCCCGATCGGCGCCCGCCTCGATTGCGGTCGGTCGAACTGTGATGGAGTGCAGGAGTTCCGAGCGATTGTCCGCAGTTGTTCGTTCCCCTGTCTCTTCCTCCGGGAGCCGATCGGTGTCTCTCCCACCACTCACGTTCCGTATCGGTCGCGTGATCCGACTACGGTCCGTCTCGGACGTGGTCTCGATCAGGAGCGGACGCAGTACGAGATACGAAAGCGCGGACGACGGTCTACCGTTCGGTTTTACCCGCAGGTCGAGCAGGCCAGCAAACGGGGTCAGGACGCCGGTCGTTTCATCTCGTCGTTCGAAGGTGACTCCTCTTTTCCAGGAACGGGATACCTCTATTGGCCGGGTAAACCTGGCGAGTCGAACTTCGTCTGTTTCTTTCGGCAACTGCTCACCTCCAGTCTAGACCCAGTTCGGTACGGAGCAGAGAACCGTTTCGGCTTCGTACCCCTAGATCCTTGATCAGTGTTAACACTGCATTTATCTATTTAGAAGTTTCCCCTACAAAAACGAACTAAGCTCGGTATCGTCATTACTATCTGTGAACTCGGGGGCATCCCGGGAAGTACCGTCTTCACGATCTGAGAACATTCTATGACACCCCTATCTTAGTCGTCAATATATTCCGCGTGTTCAGTGAGGTTGGTTGGAACCGCCTGGTGATCAGCGACTCCAGAGTTCGTACTTTTTCCTCCAGTACCGTTCCTCAGATTCCGAGAGATCCTGTCGTATCAGAAGTGACTGAATTTCCTGTATAATGCTTCCCCTTGCTATTTCGGGAACGGACTGAACAGCTCTCTGGTAAGCATTCCAATTTGTAGTAAGGATGTTGTAGGCAGCAGTAATCGGTAACCTACCACTCGACCCGGTAATAAAGGGAGCGAGGGCGAGTATGTTGTTAAGCACTCCTGCTGTATCGATGATCCTCTCGATCGTTTGAAGAGTCTCTTTACTTTCGTCTGAGAACTGTGCTTCTTGCTCATACTCGGGCTCAGTATCTTCAATCTCTGTTTCGGTGGGAGCTTCGATTTCGGTGGGGGCTTCCTCTTCAGGCGCGGCTTCGCTCGGCTCACGCACGGTATGATCGTGGCGACGGAGCACGACTCTGCCCGAGGGATGGACCCACCACTCGTGTACCAAGTCCTTCTGTGCCAGA
>SKTU01000053.1 GCA_007122455.1 Haloarculaceae archaeon
CTACAACGGTGGGGATTACAAATACGACATGATCGAGATCGAGGACGGGACCCAGTCCGACTCGGTCGTGATCGACGCCGATAGCGTCGACGAATCCATCCGGGAGTTCTACCCGGCCAAGCGGGTGTTCGCCTCCGTACTGGTCGACACGAGGGACGTCGACGACCTCGACGAGGATCTCTCGGGACACATGACCATCACCGCGAACAACGCGCGACCGGATCCGCGGAACGACTGAGGCGGCGTTCGGTCTCGACGGGAGCAGTTGGAAGACGACGGAACGAAGCGCGACGGTCCGTATTTTCGATCGAGCGCTCAGCAAAGAGATCGAAACAGCGACATCTGTACAACACTCGATGAAATCCGACTAGCAACAACTGTTATATCGCACCAATGAGCTATCACCTGCACGGCAATGTTCGGTGTCGTCTCGGTGCTTCTCGTGTTGGCCCTTCTCGGTGCCGTGATCGCGGTACTGACCGGTATTGCGACGACCTTCAGAGAACTGGGGATGCTGTACGGTATCGGTGGCTGGCCCGGTAGAATCGCTGCTATCCACGGGCTGGTCTGGCTCACTGCCCTCCTCTATACCGGGCCGCCCGAGAGCGATTGGATCGCGGCCGCGCTCGTCGGGATCGTCTTTCTCGGCACGCTCTGTGCGCCATTTTACGTGAACAACCGCCGCCTCCTCGGGACGATCCACGCGTGGGATTCCCCCGCCTCGAGTACTGATCTCGCGGCATCAGCAGGTTCCTATCTCCCCGTGTCCGGGACGGTTCGACTCGATTCGGACGCTATCAGCGACGAAGGGGGTGTGGATGGAAATGAAGAGAGAACGACAGTAGGAAACGAGGGGAAAGAAGGGAACAGTGGGCATAAAAACGAAGACGTATCGTGGGCGATCGAGCCGGTCACGTCCCCGTTCACCGCAACCGAGTGTGCAGCCTACGAGTGGGCAGTCAAGAAGAGACAGCGCCTATCGCGTCGAACAGCTTACTCGACTGTCGATCACGGTTACAACGCCGGTGAGTTCGTGGTCGAGACGGCAAACGGGGCGGTCGGGGTGACAGTCGACGCGCCGAAACTCCTGTTCGTCTTCGAGGGGTCGCTCGCTGGGTATGCCACAACGACGGATACACCGACACAGCAGGGTGAATCCCCGACCACGGGTAGCGAGTCCGTGTTCTCGTCAGTTCGCTCCAACGAGATGAAGTATTGCGAATCGACGGTTAGCGACGGTGACTCGGTAACTGTCGCTGGCCCAGTCGAACAGGTGATCAGAGACGGAACTCCGTATCCAACAGTGGTCGGTACGGAGGATACAGAGACGTATCTCATCGACGCGGACTACGACACCGTCAAGCGGACGGTCGAAACGTATCTGCGGTGGACGCCCCACGTCGCCGCGTCGACGATACTCGTTGGCTGGGCCTATATCGGTCTTGCAGTCTACTTTTGATTGTCACAGTCGATGTCCAGCATCAATTCAGCATCACTTGTGCGATCTATTCAGCAGAAGCCGAACGTCCTACCCGGATTCTCTCAGACGAAAACCCACTACCCGTGCCCGACAATGACGCGTTGTTCCTCGGCAGCGGTCGGTTGTCTTCGCGGAGCCACTGTATACAAATGGAGGTATCGGTGGATGGCACAACTGAGCGCCGAGAGTCCTGACGGGACGACCGACGTCGTCCGCGAGGCCACAGGCGCGAGACACCAGAGAACGAAACCATGCAACGACGCAACTTCCTGATCGGAGTAGGCGGTACAGCCCTCGGAAGCAGCGCACTCGTCGGTTCCGGCGCGTTCACCACCGGAACTCTCGAGGACCGGGAGGCCAACATCGAGGTCGCCCACGACCAGTACGGGTCGATCACGCTGCTGGACATGATGTGGAACAGCGACGTGACCGGCTACACGGACGACGGTCGGTACTACATCGACTTCGCTGCCGGCAGCAGTGAGGGTGCCAACGTCGGCGGCGACTTCCAGCTCGGCGTCCTTCCGGAGGATCTGGAGACGAGCGAACACCTCGGATACGACGACCCCGACGCCAATAGCGAGCTCTGGCACGAGTTCGTCGGCGAATACCCACAGTTCGAAGACGACACTGGTCTCGGCTGGTGGGCCCCCTCGGCGTTCGCGCTCATGAACCGGGGAACCCAGACGTACGACCTGACCGTCGAGTACGAGGCGGACGACCCCGGTGGCTCGGTGCTGGAGATCTACGCGTTCAACGGTGCGTGGGACTCGTTCGACTACGGCGACCCCGACGGCTCGCCGGTCGTGTCGGTCAACGGGAACAACCCCGACTCCTGGACGCTGGAGTCGTCGTTCACGCCCGAAGACAAGCGGTTCACCCCCGGCAAGCGCATCTTCTTCACGGTGCGCGTCGACACGCTCGACGACAGCGCGACGCCAGCGGACGATCTCTCCGGCACGCTCACGATCACCGCCAGCTGATCGAACGGGCGCGACAGCCCCCGATCAGCCACCGCCTTCCGGGGGAGAAAAGAGCGCATACACATACCTCGTGGGTCGGTTGTGACCGAGTAGATGAGCTATCGGTCGCTTTTCGGGACCGCCTTCGAGGTGATCGTGGTACTCTCCGTCGTCGCGCTGATCGCCGGGCAGTTCCTCGGCGTCCCGATCCTCCTGAGCTACGTCGAGACCGGGAGCATGAATCCGACGATGGAGGCCGGCGACGGCTTCGTCGCGATCCCGGCCGCGATCGCCGGGCCGGTCGAGGAGGGCGACGTGATCACCTTCGAGGCGAGGGATCTCCACGGCGGCGGGCTCACCACCCACCGCGTCGCCGCCGTCACCGAACACGGCTACGTCACGAAGGGCGACGGGAACCCGACGACCGATCAGGACGGCTCGGAACCGTACGTCACCGACGGCCAAGTCGTCGCCAAGGCGCTACGGGCCGGCGACACCGTCGTCGTCATCCCTCACCTCGGGACGGCCGTCGAGGGAGTTCAGAGCGGCGTCGAGTCGGGCCAACACGCGCTGGCGCGCCTGTTCAACACCGACCGCGTGCTCGGGACCGGCGGGCTCACGTGGCTGCTCGTCGCGGTCGGGCTGTTCACCTACGCCGCGGCAATGTTGATCGATAAAAACGCCGAGCCCGAGCGAACCCGAACGATCGGCCGAACGCGTCGACGATCCGACGTCTACGACGCGGTCGGGTTACTCCTGCTGCTCGCGGTGCTTCTGACGTTCGTGACGGCCGGGACGATGATGGCGCTGTCGACGACCGAACAGCTGGAGATCCACAGCGTCGACTACTCGTCGGATCGGCCGGACGTAATGGAGGGCGGAACGGCGGACGAGTGGAACTACACGATGCACAACGGGGGGCTGTTCCCGGTCGTGACAGTTCTCGAGCCGGCGAGCGACGGCGTCGAAACCGCGCCCAGCGCCGCGCGTCTGGAGCGAAACGAGAAGCTGAACGCGACCGTCACCGTTTCGGCACCCGAGGAACGGGGAAGCTATCTCCGCTCCGTCCGCAGCCACCACTACTTCGCAGTCCTTCCGCAGTCGACGATCCTCGCCCTCCACGGGATACACCCGTGGCTCGCAACCGGCGTCGTCACGGGGATGCTCGTCACCGTCTTCATGCTCCCCGTTACGTTCCTGCTCGGAACGGGGACGATACGGACCAGGGAACGAAGCCGGGACGCTCCGACGGGATGGCTCTAACCGACGATCGACCCCCAGGAACATCTCGGTAAAGAGTCCATACCGTTCGCTCGACGACCGGTATCGAACGATTACCTAAGCGACGTCCGTCGAAACGATCGGTGACATGGTCACGTCGGTTCGTCCTACGGTCGTGGAGCGATCACTCACAGTCGACGTGCAGCGTGGGTGGAACGCCGGGAGGTGCGGTCGTGTCTGACGAGGAATCGTCGACGGAAGCGCCGGAGTCGAGATCGGCTTTCGCGCTTCGGTGCAGGTCACTCCTCGAGACGTACTTCCTCGTCGTCGTCGTGGCGCTCGTGGTCGTGGTCGCGATCGGGGGTGCGCTCACGTACACGGTCCACGTCGATCCGGGAACGGAGACCGAACACCACGTGAGCTCCGAATGGCAGGAGGAGAGCAGCTTCGCCCACGGGGCGACGGTCGTCAACGACTCGCTGGTGTTCGAGGCCGGAGAAACGCTCGAGGGGCGGTCGACGTACTACACCGGCGTCACGCCGACACTGGAAGGCAGTTACGACTACGGTTACGTGGCAACCGACGGCGACGTCGACGTGGCGCTGGAGCTCGAACTCGTCGTGCAGTCCGTCGACGGCGACGGCGAGCCGCTCTGGACACAGACGGAGGAGCTGGACGGTCGCACCGTCGACGAACTCGCGCCCGGCGAAACCGCGACCGCGTCGTTCGAGGCGAACGTCTCCGCGATCGAGTCCCGGATCGCGGAGATCGAGGAGGATCTCGGGAGTTCGACCGGATCGACCGAGATATTCGTTCGAGCGTCGGTCGAAGCGGCGGGGATCGTCGACGGAGAACCGGTCGAGACGTCCCACTCGAACGAGCTGACGATCTCGCCGAGCGGTTCGACGTACCGCGTCGAGGCCGAACCGTACAGCGACCGCCACGAGCAGATCGAACCGATCGTGGTCGAACAGTCGTACGGAACGATACAGAGCGCAGCCGGACCGCTGTTGATGATCGGGGCCGTGTTGATCGGCGGGGGACTGGAAGTGCTCCGACGACGCGGCGAGCTCTCGCTCACACCGGCCGAGCGACGGTGGCTCGAACACGCCCAAAGCCGCGCCGAACTCGACGACTGGATCACGCGAGGGGCTGTTCCGCCGGCCGTTCGCGACCGGCCGCGGATCGACGTCGATTCCCTCGAGGGGCTCGTCGACGTCGCGATCGACACCAACGCCCGGGTCATCGAAACCGCCTCGGGACGGTACTACGTCATCGGCGACCAGCTCCTCTACGTCTACGACAACGGCGAAGGGGAGTCGGTGAACGGCGGATGGCGGCCCGCGATCAGGCGAATCGACGCCGACGAGCGAAACGGTGACGACGCCGAGAGAGAGCGGGCGACGGCGGCTGACGGCGGCGTCGACGAGCGCTGAACAGCGGCAACCGCAGCTCGAACGTCAGTCCCGCGTCTGACAAACGCTTATATTGTCATGGAATGTGTCATGATATATGTCAACGGCGGATACGAAGC
>SKTU01000132.1 GCA_007122455.1 Haloarculaceae archaeon
ATCCAGTCGTACGCACCCGAGGCAGACGTGTTAGACGTCGGACAGGCGGCCTTCGAGATCTACGAGGACGCCGGCGGCCAGTACCGCTGGCGGCTCCGACACCGAAACGGGAACATCGTCGCCGACTCCGGCGAGGGATACGGCTCCCGAAGCGCGGCCGAGGACGCCGTAAACAGCGTCAAGCGGAACGCACCGGGCGCAGACGAATCGGAGTGAACACCGTGCAACGTTCTATTGGGGGAGCGAGTGATGCGTAACTTCGGTATCGGCACGATCACCGGAATCCCGATCAGGCTGAACATCACGTTCATCATCTTTCTCCCGGTACTGGCGTGGCTCATCAGTCGACCGACACAGATCGAGCTGTACGCGGGATTCATCGTGGGGATTTCGCCACACGCGATCGACACGGCCGCGCTCCAGACGGGGAACACGCCGATTCTCGTCGGCGCGATCACGGCGATCGGGCTGTTCGCCGGGGTGTTGCTCCACGAACTGGGTCACTCCTGGACAGCCCGTCGGTACGGAATCACCATCACCTCGATCACGCTGTGGATCTTCGGCGGGATGGCTCACATGGAGGACCTCCCGGAGGACTGGAACGTCGAGTTCTGGGTCGCCCTCGCCGGGCCGATCACGAGCGTTCTCATCGGCGTCGCCTTCTACGGGCTCCTGCAGATCGTTCCCCCGGATCCAGTGCTCGTCTTCATCGTCGGCTGGCTCGCCGTCGTCAACGTGACGCTGGCGGTGTTCAACATGCTGCCGGCGTTCCCGATGGACGGCGGGCGGATTCTCCGGGCGCTCCTCGCTCGTTCGCGCCCCTACGCGTCGGCGACCCGAACCGCCGCGGCGGTCGGAAAGGGGATCGCGATCTTACTCGCCGTCTTCGCCGTCCTGGCGTTCGCGCCGCTGTTGCTCCTGATCGCGATGTTCGTCTACGTCGCCGCCGGCGCCGAATCCCGTGCGACGGTACTTCGGGAGCTGCTTGGCGACATGACGGTCCGGGATCTGATGTCGACGGATCTGAAGGCCGTGACGCCGGAGACGACCGTCACGGAGCTGCTCGATCGGATCGTCGCGGAGCGAACGACCGCCTACCTCGTCATGGACCGCGGGACGGTCACCGGACTCGTTCGACTCGCGGAGGTCCGAACGGTGAGCGAATCCGAGCGCGCCTCGACGACGGTCGCCGACGTGATGCGGCCAGCACCACCGGCTGTCGCCCCCGACGCCGACGCCTTCGAGGCGCTGCGAGCACTCAGCGAGAGCCGAGGCGACCGCGTCGTGGTCGTCGAGGACGGCAGAACGATCGGAGTCGTCACGAACGCGGAGTTCGTCACCGCGATCGAGGTGCTCCAGGGGCTCGGTCCCCGCGAGAAGATCGAGGTTCCGGACGGCTACGCCTGACCCGACGATCGGGCGAGCGCCGTCACGATCGAGGGGACGACGACGTGGGTGCGGCTCCGGATTTAAGTGCGGGAACGCGACCACCGACCGCATGGGCCACCGGACTCTTCTCGCCTACGAGCGGGGAAACGACTACGACCTCCACCGCGCACACTGGGGCGTCGATCCCGGGACGATAACGGCCGAGACGCCGTTCGGCGGTCCGCCCGACGACGCCTGGGCACGCCGTCGGGCCGAGGCGCTACTCGATCCCGCTGGCGGCGAACTCACCGAGCGGAACGAAACCGCCGTCGATCCGGAGCCGATCGCCGACGGTATCGGGTTCGAGGCCGTCCTCGGAGCCGTCGATCCGATCGAACACGAGGCGCTCTACGTCGTCGATAGCGCCTGGAACGTCCGGACGTACCTGGTCTTCGACGTCGGAGGGTGCCGAAACGCCAGCGGCGCGATCGTTCGCCACGACGGCGCGACCGACGCGGCGTATCTCCGCGGCTGGCTGGCCGGTGCCCGCGCCGTCCGCGAAACGAACGACGTCGGCGACGACGCGGTCGTTCGGGCGCTCCGGTGGCTCGATCCGAGCCGCGGCGTCGTCGTCTGGTTCGACGGCGAGTGCAGCCGGTGTTCGTAGGGGCGATTCCCTTTATATGGGGGTCGAGATCCGAAGAAACGTTGATGAGGGATGCGGCAGTAGCGCGAACGAATGGGGAGGCTACTCGACGTTCTACGCGGCTCGGAGAACGACAGCGGTGAGATCATCTACGAGTGCCGAAACTGCGGGGAAACCGTCTCCGCGGATACGGACGACTGTCCGGCCTGCGGCTCCACCGAAATCGCGTCCTACCGACTCTGAGGACGGGTTTCACGTCGTACGCGGGCAGCATGGGACGGGGAGCAGCAGCCGGCGCCGACTGTGAGACAGGGGAGATCTGGCCACCCAGTCGGACGCCTTAAGCACCCGAGGGCGCTACGCTGTCGCGTGAACGACGCCGAGGAGGCAGCCACTATCGCCACGGCCGAGCGCGTGCGGGCGGTGACGGAGCCCAGCGCGAGCGACGCCGCCGACTTCGTCACGAACGCGATCTCGCGGGGGGAGCTCGTGACCCTCTTCGGCCGATGTACCGTCGATTACGAGGGGCGGGCCGCGTCGGAACTCGGTCCCGGCGACCGACACGTGATGTTGAAGCCGGACGGGGCAGCGCTCGTCCACACCGACGAGGGGCAACAACCCGTCAACTGGCAACCGCCGGGGTGCGACCACGCCGCGTCGGCCGACGGCGACGCACTGATCGTCGAGAGCCACCGCTCGACACCGGAGGAGTATCTCGCCGTCCACTTTTCGGCGGTCGCTCACGCGGTCGCCTACGACGTCTCCGATCCGGAGAGCCTCGAACTGTCGGGCACCGAAGCCGACCTCAAAGAGCGGATCCTCGAGGATCCGACGCTGATCGAGGCCGGCTTCAGACCGCTCGCGACCGAGCGAGAAACGCCAGCCGGGGCGGTCGACATCTACGGAAAGGACGACAGCGGTCGGACAGTCGTTCTCGAACTGAAGCGGCGGCGCGTCGGTCCGGATGCGGTCGGCCAGCTCTCGAGATACGTCGAAGCGCTTCAGCGAGATCTTCACGCGGACGCCGAGATCCGCGGCGTTCTCGTCGCCCCGTCGGTTACCGAACGCGCCGAGGCGCTCCTGGCCGAGAACGGCCTCGAGTTCGTCCCGCTGACGCCTGACGCCTGATCACAGCGCCGCCACGGCGAGCAGGATTGCGAGCGCGACGATCCCGACAACGACCGCCAGAAGACGCGGATTCTCGAGGGGCTTCCGGTAGAACGGCATCGCCTCGTAGCGCTCCCGGAAGCGCTCGGCGTTGGTCTCGTCGAAGAAGTACTTCTCCGCGAAGAAGAACTGCTCGATCACGGCACAGCCGGTACAGATCGGATCACCGGTGAGTCGCTCCTCTCTCGTGTGTGTCTCGCAGTTGATGCTCCCGCAGTTCCCACAGTACGTGTAGCTCGCCGCGTCGGCGCCGGACGTATCGCAGTGAACGCAGCGACGGATCCGATCCTCGCGGACGAGTTGCCGGTCGCCGGCGGCGTCGTACGCGTAGCCGTGGCTGTACTCGCCGAGTTCGACCCCCGCCGTAACTCGCGGGAGATAGAGCGATCGGACGGTTCCGAGCCGAACGTCGCTCGGTGCGGGACGACACTCCCGTTCGTAGGTGACGTTGTTGCCGCCGGTGTAGCTGACCGTCCGCTCGAGCCGATCGCAGAGTCGGCGCTTGACCCACTCGCGGTACTCGGATTCGGTGGCGCCGAAACGAGACACGTCACCGCCGTGGTTCGACCGCGCCTCGTCGATCGGCATCGGTTCGACGCCGACGAGCGTGGCAGCACCGCCGGGCGCGAGCGACGGCCCTTCACGATCGGCGTCGACGACGAGGTGATCCCGGCGGTCGATCCGGTGGATCACCCCGACGCTCGTCTCGAAGGTGGCTCGCGTGACGGCCTCGGCGTCGACGATCGGCCGGTATCGAACGTCGACGTCCGGGGCCGGTAGCGCCGCCCGCGTCGGCGCGTTCTCGACTGGCTCGAAGGCGTCCACGAGAACCCGTTCCGGATCGCCGACCGGGAGCGTCTCCTCACAGACGATCTCGATGCGACCGTTGTACAGGTCCATCCCGACCTGCTCGCCAAGCCTGCGGAGGTCGGCGCCGTCGACGAGTTCGATCGGGTGCGGATCGCCGTTCGCTCGCAGTCGCTCGGCGTACTCCTCGGCCGGGCCAGTGAAACGTCCGGAGGTGACGACCATCCCGCGCTTCGGCCCGACGGCGTCGTAGGTCGCGACCGCCGAGTGGAGCTTCTGGACGACAGGTCTGGAGACGGTATCGGTGTGTTTGCACTCGACGACGACCGCAGTGTCGCCGTTCCGCATCGTGATGTCGCGTCCCTCGTCGGCGACCCGATCGGCGACCGACACCGCCTCGTAGTCGAGTGCGCGGAACAGCGAGGCGATCGCGTCCTCGAACTCGTAGCCGGAGAGGTCGTCGAGCAGCGTCACTGGCGGATGTGTGCGGTCGGCGATAAAAAAGCCGCCGACCTATTCAACTCTCGATTGAAGCCGTGCGAGCAGGTTCAGCGCCTCGAGTGGCGTCGTCTCCGCCAACTCGACAGACCGGAGCTCCTCGAGCAACGCGTCGGGAATCTCGCCGCCGTCGGTCGAGGCAAGCGACGCGTCGCCGGTCGAATCGAGAAGCGCGGCCGCTCGGTCGACGACCGGTGACGGAACGCCGGCCGTCTCGGCGACCTCGACACCGTAGGACGCCGTGGCGGCGCCGTCCCGCAGGTCGTGTTCGAAGGAGACGCCGCCGTCGGTTCGGCTGGCCGCGAAGTGACAGTTCCGCGCCCGGGGGAGACCGGCGGCGACCTCGGTGAGCTCGTGGTGGTGGGTCGCGAACAGCGTGTACGCGCCGACGTCGTCGTGGAGGAACTCGGTCGCTGCCTGGGCGATCGCGTACCCGTCAGTCGTCGACGTTCCGCGGCCGACCTCGTCGAGGACGACGAGGGAGTCGGCGGTCGCCTCCCGGAGGATCGTCGCCAGCTCCTCCATCTCGACCATGAACGTCGAGCGCCCGCCAGCGATGTCGTCGCTGGCCCCGACGCGGGTAAAGAGTCGATCGACGATCGGGAGTTCGGCGGATCTGGCCGGAACGAAGCTCCCGATCTGAGCGAGAACGCAGCAGAGCGCGACCTGCCGCATGTACGTCGACTTTCCCGACATGTTCGGGCCGGTGAGCACCATCATCGGTCGCTCGCGGGTGAGCGTAGTCGGGTTGGGAACGAACGACGGTTCGGTGCGCTCGACGACCGGGTGACGTCCGCCGTCGATGTCGATCCCGTCGGTGCCGACGGTCGGGCGACAGTAGTCGTGGCGAGCGGCGACGGTCGAAAGCGAGCCGAGCGCGTCGAGTTCGGCGATCGCCGCGGCCGTCTCCTGTACCCGCTCGGCGTCGTCGGCGACCGACTCACGAACCGACCGGAACAGCTCGTACTCGAGGTCGTCGGCGCGCTCCTCCGCGCGAACGATGTCGTCCTCCCGCTCCTTGAGCTCGGGCGTGTAGAACCGCTCGGCGTTCTTCAGCGTCTGTCTGCGCCGGTAATCGTCCGGCACCCGGTCGAGGTTCGGGTTCGTCACCTCGATGTAGTAGCCGTGTACCGAGTTGTGGCCGACCTTCAGCGAATCGATACCGGTCCGTTCGCGCTCTCGAGCTTCGAGCCGATCGATCCACGCCTTTCCCTCCCGCTCGATCCGTCGAAGCTCGTCGAGGTCCTCGTCGTACCCCTCGCTGATGATGCCGCCCTCCGTCAGTTCCGTCGGCGGGTTCTCGGCGATCGCCCGGTCGATCAGTTCGCGGAGCTCCGGGCAGTCGTCGAGCCGGTCCTCGATGGAGGCGAGCGTCGAGGCGTCGTCGGTCGCGTCCGCGATGCACTCCCGAAGCACCGGAACGACCGCCAGCGTCGACGCCAGCGCCCGGATGTCGCGGGCGTCAGCGCGCCCCCGAGAGACGCGTGCGATCAGTCGCTCGACGTCGTAGACGTCCGTCAACCGCTCGCTCGCCCGTTCGCGCCCGCGGACGTGGTCGACGAGCGCCGCCACCGCCTCGAGGCGAGCCTCGATCGCGTCGGCGTCCAACAGCGGTCGGCGGAGCCAATCGCGGAGTTCCCGGCCACCGAGCGCGCTCGCCGTCTCGTCGAGCGTCTCGATCAGTGCGGCACCGTCGAGACCGTGGACGTGTCGGGGTTCGAAGAGCTCCAGCGACCGGAGCGCGACCGCGTCCAACAGCATGTACTCGCGGGGATCGTACCGGGTGAGGTGGTTGAGATAGTCGAGCCGATCCGTGTCGCCGTCGGGGGTTCCGCCGCGGGCGTACTCGGCGTACGACAGCAGCGCTCCGCAGGCGCGGATCTCGTCGTCGCTCGCGAGCGACGTGCCGCCGAAGTACGACTCGACGTAATCGCGAGCCGATTCGACGTCGAACGCCGAGCGGTCGTACGGGGTCACCATACAGTTCGAGCCGAACGGCTCCGTCGGAGCGTCCGGACCGACGATGGCCTCGGACGGATCGAACCGCTCCAGTTCGTTCCCGACCGCCTCGACCGAATCGAGCCGCGTCGCGTAGAAATCGCCCGTCGAGACGTCGAGCAGCGCGAGCCCGTAGCCGTCGGTGAGCGAGGCGACGAAGTTGTTGTCCTCGTCGGCGAGCAGCTCCGTCTCGGTGAGCGTCCCGGGCGTGACGACCCGCGTCACCGCCCGGTCGACGAGCCCGGACGTCGCCTCCGGCTCCTCGACCTGGTCGGCGACCGCGACCCGGTATCCGGCCTCCAGTAGCGTCTCGATGTACGATTCGGCGCTGTCGATCGGGATTCCGGCCATCGGATACGTGCCCGTCGAATCCTCTCGTTTGGTGAGCGTGATCTCGAGGAGGCGGGCGGTCGCTTCAGCCGCCTCACAGAACGTCTCGTAGAAGTCACCGACCTGAAAGAGCACGAGCGCGTCGTCGTACCGTTCACAGAGCGCCAGATACTGCGACAGCATCGGCGTGAGCTCGTCGGCCTTCTCGGCCATCTGGGCCGGCGGTCCCAGCGCCTCGTCCATGTCCGAGGGTGCGTCTCGGACGGGAAATACTCACCGGACCGGCGAGCGGCGGGAAATCCTTTTTTATTGGGAGACGGAGCTACGGAGTATGGGCCCGATCGAGGACGAAAACCCGTCGGCAACGATCGAGTACGAACCCGTCAGCGTCAAGGACGTCCTCGTCGAGATGAAAGACACCGCGGAGCTGCTGATAGATCTCTCCTATTCAGCCGTATTACATCGGAACGAGGCGCTCGCCGCCGAGGTACTCCGTCTCGAGAGACGGATGGACGTCCTCGAGATGCGCGCCCGGATGAGCCTGTTGATGGCCGCCCGAAGCCCGGACGACGCCGAAGCGCTCGCCCCCGTGTTGGGGATCGTCGCCGCCGCGGATCAGATCAGCGACGCCGCCGGCGACATCGCCAAGATCGTCCTCGAGGACATTCGGCTCCCCGAGGCGATGCGGGCGGCGCTGCCGGAGGCGACCGAGACGCTAGTTCGTGGCGTCGCGGCAACGGAGTCCCAGTACGTCGACCGGACGCTGAAGGATATCAACCTCGAGTCCGAGACCGGCGTGCGCGTGATCGCCCTCCGGCGAGGCGACGAGTGGCTGCTCAATCCCGGACGAGACACGCGGATCGAAGCCGACGACGTGGCGCTGCTTCGCGGACCGGACACGGGGATCAGTGGCGTCTACGAGGCGCTCACCGGCGAGTCCTACGAGCCGCCGGTGCTCGACGTCCCGGCGATCGACGACCTCGAGCGGGCGGTCGACACGATCGTTCACATGAAGAACCTCTCGGAGCTGGCGGTCGATCTGGCCTACAGCAGCGTCCTCTTCAACGACGCCGAGATCGCCGAAGAGGTACACAACCTGGAGGTCGAAGTCGACGCGCTTCAGTCGCGGTTCGAGGCGTGGGTGCTCGGCGCAGCCGCCGACGCGGAGGATCCGGTCGTCCTCCGCGGGCTGATCCACCTCGGGACGAGCACGGAGTCGATAAGCGACGCCGCAGTCGAGATCAGCGAGGGCGTCCTGCGGGACATCGACTCCCACCCGGTCGTTCGGATGGCCGTCCAGGAGAGCGACGAGATCATCACTCGCGTCGAGGTCGAGTCGGGAAGTCCGCTGGACGGAACGGCGGTCACCGCCGGGGTCGCCGAGAAGGACGTCGCGATGTCGGTGATCGCCCTCCGGCGGCCGGAGGAAGGGTGGCTACTGCTGGCCGACGCGGACGAGGAGCTCCGCGGCGGCGACGTCGTCATCGCCAAAGGGACCCGAACCGCGGCCGCAGAGTTCGCCGAGCTCGGAACCGCGTAAGAACGTTCTCGAGAGAGCGCCGGCTCGGCAGTTAGCCGGCGAGTTCGTCCACGACCCCGAACCGCTGTGAACGGCAGAACTCTTCGCCCTCACAAAAGACGGGCGGCTCGCAGGGAGTCTCGTAGCCGACCGGATATTTCGTGGTCGTCGATTTGGTTCCGTCTCTCGGGTTCGGATTCCGATTCTATGAACCGCTACGATACTCCCTATCAGAAGCCGAGTAACAGCGCCGAAACGCCGATGAAGATGACCATCCCGAAGACGTCGACGACGTTCGTGACGATCGGGATCGTCGTGTCGTCCGGATCGATACCGAGCCGGTAGGAGCCGTACGTCGTGAGGAAGCTGAAGACGACCGCGATGATCGCAACCGAGAAGCCACTTATAAGTGAGATGGCGAGCAGTGTCGCGAGCGGCAGCGCGGCACCGATGACCTGACCGATGAGCCACGCGCCGACCGCCAGCGCGGTGAAGACGGTTCCGGCGAGCGCGAGAACCGCAGCGACGTTGGCCCACAGCACGCGGTCGCGGAGATCCATGTCGGTCGTCCCCAGGTGGAACCGCGTCGAGAGCCGCGAACTGAGGATCGCACCCAGATTCCCCCCCATGTCGACCATCGTCGGCACCATGATCGCGAGCAGGCCGTACTCCGC
Source organism: Haloarculaceae archaeon (assembly GCA_007122455.1). GTDB lineage: Archaea > Halobacteriota > Halobacteria > Halobacteriales > Haloarculaceae > Natronomonas. The sequence continues at coordinate 9,008 of SKTU01000132.1, forward strand.
GAGCATCTCCTCGGCCTCCTCGAGAGTGATCCCCGCCCAGAGGACGATCACCGACAGGACCACCAGCAGCGGGAACATGTTCGTGACGATCCGACGGGTGTCCCACGAGCCGAGCGACCCCTGTGGCGCGATCACGCAACCACCACCAGCGCGTCGACGACGAGAACCGCGATCAGCAGGAAGAGCATCCCGAAGACGTCACCGAGCGTGGTGACGATCGGTCCGACGAGGTTGTCCGGATCGTACCCCATCTTGTAGCCGAGGAAGATGAGCGCGAGCAGTCCGAAGATGAGCACGACGGAGGTGAGCACGCCGGAGATGAGCATGATGCCGACGAGTTCGTACAGCGCCGCGGAGGGCCATCCGAGCAGCTGCAGGGCGAGCCACGAGATGACGCCGATGACGACGGAGATCCCGATTCCGTTTATAAACGACGCGGCGACGGCGTTGACGAGGCGTTCGTTCCACTCGAACCGCGGGGCGATGAGCCCCTGGTGGAGTCCGCTGGAGATCCGGCCGCCGAGCGCCCCGTAGACGTTCCCCCGCGTGGCGAGAAACACCGGCACCATCACCAGCAGTCCTGGGAATCGCTCGATGCTCTCTACCAGTTCGTCGAGTACCAGCCCCGCGAAGAGACCGCCGAGGAGTGCGATCAGGAGGATCGGTAGTGCCTCCCGATAAATAGACCAGAACTCCTCGCGGAATTCCATACTACGAACTGTCCTAGTCCGATGTTAAATCTACCGGGAACTGTACGGAAGGCGTCGTCATCGGCGTGAAATCCAGCCACTGAGCGGTTGAAACGGATCGGTCACGTTCGGACGGCTTTTATCTTCCGGGAGCGAACGTGGATCCGATGAACGGTCCGACGACGCTCGAAGTGGACTTTCACGTCCACAGTGACGCCTCCTACGACGGCCACGAGCCGGTCGGTCTCGTTCTCGAACACGCCGCCGACATCGGGCTCGACGCGGTCGTGATCACGGACCACGACGTGATCCACGCGTCGCTGGAGGCCGCCGAACGGGCCGCCGACTACGGCCTCGTCGGAATCCCGGGTGCCGAAATATCGACTGCTGACGGTCACTTGCTCGGTATCGGTATCGAGGAACTGCCGACGGTCGGCCGACCGATGAACGAGACGATCGAAGCGATCCGGAGCCTGGGCGGCGTCGCGATCGTTCCACACCCGTTCCAGCGAACCAGACACGGCGTTCGGAAGCGCCGACTCAAGCGCGCCGATCCGGACGCGATCGAGACGTACAACTCGTGGCTCTTCACCGGGTACCGGAACCGGCGCGCCCGCCGGTACGCGGGGCGGTACGACTATCCCGCCGTCGGTGGCAGCGACGCTCACTCGCTTCTCACCGTCGGACGCGCCTACACCGAGATCACCGTCGAAACGCCGTTCGACGAGATCACGAGCGCCGACGTGGTCAGGGCGATCCGGGAGGGACAGACGGGCGTCGTCGGCCAGCGCACGTCGCTGAAACGCTGCAGCGGACACTACGGAAAGGCAGCCGCGAGAAAAACCGCGTGGGGGGCCAAGAGAGCCGCCCTGAAAAGCGCGTGGGGGGTTCGACGCGCCGGCGCCGGCGCCGCCGCCGTCAGCCCGATCTCCTTCCGGTAGTCCGAATCCCCGGTTCGCGAAAGTATAAACAGGGGGTGGCTGTTACTCACTCCCAAGCGTGTTCCTCATAAATGCGACCCGCGGCTGGCCGTTCTCCGGAAAGCTGCTGAGTAACGTACGGGAACTTCGTCGAGCCGAGCGACGCGGGGGGTGCGCCGTCGGCTGCGATCACGACCGGACGGCGGACGATCGGCTCCCGTGGGAGAGCGACGGACGATACGGCGGCTGGGGCGGGCACGCCTTCTACGACACCGAACCGGGAGCCGAGCGGACGCCGGTCGTCTTCGTCCACGGCAACCAGCGGGACGCCTGCGATTTCGAACAGCACGCCGACTTCTTCCGAAAACGAGGGTATCGAGGCGACGAACTGTGGGCGATCACGTTCGGACGGGGAAGCCCGACCCACGAGGAGATGGCCGCTCAACTCGACACCTTCGTCGAGCACGTCCGCGACGAAACCGGGACGGACTCCGTCGCACTCGTCGGTCACAGCCTCGGCGTCACCGGGATCCGCTTTTGGCTCCACGAGCGAAACCGCTACGAGTGGGTCGACACCGTCGTCGGGCTCGCCGGCGCCAACCACGGAACCGTTCTCAGCTCGTGGTGCGCCGACGCCGGAATGACCGACGGGGTCTATCGAACCAGCCAGTTCCTCCGGGCGGATTACGAGACGCTCGAGGACCACCCGCTCGCGACGCTCAACGCCGACGAGACGCCGGGCGAGATAGAGTATTACACGATCCGCGGCACCGGCGATCCGCTCTTCTGGGGATGCGAGGAGAGCCCAGAGCTGGCGGGCGCCACCAACGTCGTCCTCGACACCGACCACGACGGGGTCCGAACGGATCGACAGGCCGTCGCGCGTATCTTCCGGTGGATCAGCGGCCACCACCCCTACGACATCAGCCAGCAGGTCGCCATTTCGGGCTGAGCGACGATCACTCGACGAGCCGACGCAGCTGTGCCGGCGGCACGGCACCGCGAGCGACGTGATCCCCGTAGACGAACGTCGGAACGCCCGTCACGCCCGCCTCCCGAGCGGCGGCGAATGCGTTCCGGACGGCCGCTCGGACGTCCGGCTCCTCGAGCGCTGTCCGAACCACGTCAGGGTCGATACCGACGTCGTCGGCGACGTCGACGAGCACCTCGACGTCGCCGATGTCGCGTCCCTCGAGCCACAGGGCCTCGAAGACCGCCTCGTCGAAGGCGAGCCACTCCTCGTGTGAGCGCCGTTCGGCGAGGTGATAAGAGACGATCTGAGCGCGCAACGAATCGACCTCGGTCGCGATCTCCTGGGCCATCTCGACGCCGTATCGCTCCTGGAGCCGCCGGACGTTCTCCCGGGCACGATCGTAGTACGCCTCGTCCTTTCCGTCGTCGACCGACTGGTCGATCTCCCCGTCCGGACCGCGCTTGTCGGCCCGGAGGTCGAAGGGCCGCCACTCGATCTCGAGCGGCTCCGTCCGACTCGACCGGTAGTCCTCGAGCGCACGCCGTCCGAGATAGCAGAACGGACAGACGTAGTCGGAGTAGATCGTGATCGTCTCGGTGTCGTCCATGCCGGAGTGGGGTGTGCGAATGGTATAAATGGAGCGCGGGTGGTCGCTGTCGAACGGAACACGACCGCTGAACCCGTCCGCCTTTTTAAGATCCCGCCGCGGGAACCACCGCCGAATGGCTGCGATCCGGACCAGAGACCTGACGAAGCGCTACGGCGACGTCGTCGCCGTGGAGTCGCTGTCGCTGACCGTCGACGACGGCGAATGTTACGGCTTTCTGGGGCCGAACGGTGCCGGGAAGTCGACGACGATAAACGTACTCACCGGACAGCTCGCGCCCGACGGCGGTTCGGCGCGGGTGGCCGACGTCGACCCGATCGCCCGTCCGATCGACACGCGTGCTCGCGTCGGGATCCTCCCCGAGAGCGGACGGCCGCCGTCGTTTCTCACCGCGAGGGAGTATTTCGAGTTCGCCGCGGCGACTCGGGGAATGGACGACGATCGGCTCGAACCTCGGATCCGGACGTGGGCGGACCGGCTGGCGTTTGCCGAGAAGCTCGACACGCTCTGTACGGATCTCTCACAGGGGGAGCGACAGAAGGTGCTCATCGCGCAGGCGTTCATTCACGAGCCGCGCGTCGTCTTCATCGACGAGCCGTTGACCAACCTCGATCCGATCATCCAGGAGCGGATCAAGCGGTTCTTCGAGCGCTACCGACGGGACGGGAACACGCTGTTCCTGTCGACGCATTTCGTGGAAACGGCCGCGGAGGTTTGCACCCAGATCGGCATCGTCAGTCGCGGACGGTTGCTCGAGGAGCTCCGTCCCCGCGGGATGGACGGTGACGCGCTGCTGGAACGGTTCTTCGAGGTCGTCGGTCGTGAGGACGAACCGGAGCTGAAGCGGAGATGACGCTCACGAACCGGCGGTTGCTGTGGCTGCTCGCCGTCGAGGAGTATCGCAGCCACGCCCGCCTGTTCGGTGGCCGCCGGTTCGCGCTGTTTCCCGCCTTCGTCGCCCTCGTCGCCGCGGCGTCGGCCACGTTCTTCGCGCTCGCCGCGACCGACACCGGAACGATCGTCGCCGGCCTCCACGCCGTCGTTGCCGTCCTCGGGCTACAGGTCGGGACCGTCGGTCTGGAGGGCCGCGACGCGCTCGAGGATCTGTTCGGCGAGAGGACGCTGCTCCTCTTTGCCTCGTGGACGCTCCCGATCGAACCGAAGCGTGTCCTCGTCGCCTTCCTGCTCAAGGACGTGCTGTACTACGGCGTCCTCTTCCTGCTGCCGCTCTCCGTCGGGCTCGTTCCGCTCGCGGTTCTCGGGGAGCTTTCCGTCGTCGAGCTACCGCTCGTGTTTCTGACGACGGCCGCGACCTTCGCCCTGGGGGTCGCCGCGAGCGTCGCCCTCGTCGGGGTCTACGTCCGCTCCCGCCTCGTGGCGCTCGGGATCGTCGGTACGGTTGCCGTCGCGATCGCCCTCGCGGGGCAGAACGTGCTCGCGATCACACCGTACGGACTGCTCGAGGCACCCCGGACCGCCGCGGTCGTCGGCACGGTCGCACTCCCGCTCGTGTTCGGGACGATCGGCGTCGCCCTCTTCGAGTTCGACCGCGACGATCCCGACCGCACGGCCGTCGACCGCTTCGGCGCGCTTTCGGCCCGGTTCGGCAGCTACGACAGCCACGGGATCGCGGCGAAATCGCTTCTCGACGTCGCCCGCTCTTCGGGAGGACTCTGGAAGGCGGTCTTCTCACAGGGACTCGTCTTCATCGTCATCGTGATGCTTCTCGCCGCGCTCCCGGACGTCGTCAGAATCCGACCGTCGCCCGGATTGACGATCGCCGCCGTGCTCGCACTCGGCTCGTTCACCGCGTACAACTGGCTCTGCCAGTTCGACGATAGCCGCTTCTACGCGCGGTATCCGGTGTCACACGAGGCGGTGTTCCGCGGAAAGCTACTCGCGTTCTCCCTTCTGAATCTCCCGATCGGTGTGTCGTATCTCGCCGCCGGAACCGCGCTCTTCGGAAGCGAAACGATCCTGCTCGGCGTCGCCGTCTTCCCGCCGCTGTCGCTGTACGTCTTCGGGATCACCGTCTACTTCGCCGGGCTCCGTCCGAGCGAACTGCTGTTCGATACGCCCGTCTTCGCGGCGTTCACCGCCGCGACGATGCTCGTCCTGCTGCCGATCGTCGTCGCGGCGATCGCGATCCCCCTCGCACCGACGGCGATCGGAGCCGGAAGCGTCGCTCTCGCCGGTGTAGCGGGCGCGGTCGGCTACGTGCTCTACCGACGCGCCGGTGAGCGGTGGGAACGGCGGAGCCGGAGCGGGAACTACCGCTCGAGCCCGTAGAGGTCGGCGTACTTCGACTCCGCGTACTCGAGGAAGTGGTCCGCGGTGAACGGTTCGCCGGTCGCGGTTTCGATCAGCTCGTCGGTCGGATACTGGGATCCGTGCCGATGAACGTTGTCGGTGAGCCACTCGTGGAGCGGCTCGAACTCGCCGGCTCGGACCATCTCCTCCGTCGCCCCGAGCTCGTCGCCCAGAGCGGCGTCGAGCTGAGCGGCCAGCACGCTTCCGAGCGAGTAGGTCGGGAAGTAGCCGAACGAGCCGTGGCTCCAGTGGATGTCCTGCAGACAGCCCTCGGCGTCGGTGCCGGGGCGGACGCCGAGATACGACTCCATCCGATCGTTCCAGACGGCCGGGATCTCCTCGACGTCGATCTCGCCGGCGAGCAGCTCCCGCTCGATCTCGAACCGGAGGATGATGTGGAGGTGGTACGTGAGCTCGTCGGCCTCGACGCGGATGAGGTTCCCCTCGTAGATCTGATTCGTCGCCTCGTAGGCCTCCTGTGGGGAGAGATCGGCTCCGTGGTGGTCGTTGAACGTCGGGACGAACCGTTCCCAGAACGCCCGCGTGCGACCGACGTGGTTCTCCCAGAACCGCGACTGCGATTCGTGAACCGTCAGCCCGCGGGCCTCTCCGAGCGGCGTCCCGTAGGCGTCGTCGCGAAGCCCGAGCATGTACGTCGCGTGGCCGAACTCGTGTATCGTCGCCGTCAGCGAATCCAGCGGTTCGGCTTCGTCGAACCGGGTCGTCACGCGAGCGTCGAACTGCGTGCCGCTCGTGAACGGATGCGGCGACGTGTCGAGCCGACCGCGCTCGAAGTCGTATCCGAGCGTTTCGAGTGCGTCCCGTGCGAGTTCGAGCTGGTCGGCCTCGGGGAACGTCCCCTCGATGGTCGCCAGCTCGACGTCAGTCTCACGGATCTCCTCGAGAAGCGGAACGAGCCGCTCGCGGAGCCGCTCGAGGATCCGCTCGGCGGTGTCCAGATCGAGGTACGGCTCGTAGTCGGCGAACAGCACTTCGTATGGATCGGCGTCCGGGTCGATCTGCTCCGCGTACTCCCGCTTGAGGTTCAGAATTCGCTCGAGGGTCGGGGCGAACGCGTCGAAGTCGTCGTTCTCCCTCGCCCGTTGCCAGATCGGGTGAGCGTCGCTCGTCGCCTCACTGATCTCCTCGACCAGGTCGCTCGGGACGCGGACCTTCCGCTCGTGTTGGCGGCGTATCTCGCGGACGACGGCCGCGTTCTCCTCGGGGAGCGATCGGTCCTCGAGCGTTTCGAGCCACGCCGCGACGTCGTCGTCGACGAGGAGCTCGTGGGAGAGTGCCGACAGGGCACCGCGCTGCTTCGATCGGGCGGGCGTTCCCCCTTCGGGCATGACGACCTCCTGATCCCAGCCGAGGACGCCGTTGGCGTCGCCGACGTACGTTGCACGCCGGTACTGGTCGAGGAGCTCGCCGTAGGCGTCCGGGAGCGCGTCACCTTCGGTTGCCATGTCGGACGGTGCGTGACGAGTCGGCAAAAGCGTGAGGAAAGCGGGATCGGCGGCTACGCCTCGGCGAGGTCGGTTTCGGCGATCCGACGGTATATGTCGGCGCACCGCTCGACGACGGCGAGGGAGACGCTCTCGGTCGCCGTGTGGGCCTCGCCGGGTTCGGAGGCGCCGCAGACGACCGGCGTCGTGCCGGCCTGAGCCAACCATCCCGCGTCGGTCGCGTGGGGTTTGACGATCGCCTCGGGGGACCCCTCCTGTGCGGCATCGGCTGCGGCGAGCACCGCATCCGCGAACGCCGAATCGTCACAGGCCATCGGCGGCAGGTCCTGATCGACCGTCCACTCGACGCCGGAAACCACCTCGACCGCCTCGAGATCGGCCCGGACGCCGGGGACGGTCCGCTCGTCGACGGTGAACGAACAGCGCTCCGGGATGACGTTCGAAGCGCTGCCGCCGTCGATTTCGGTGACGACCACGCTCCCCTCGACGGCATGACCGAGCACGTCCGTCCTGGGCGTCTCCAGCTCCCGGGTGATCCCGACCGCGTCCGTCGCCCGGTAGATTGCGTTCTCGCCCGCCTCGGGTTCGCTCGCGTGGGCGGCGGCTCCAGTGGCGGTGACCGTCGATCCCCGGCGCCCCTTGTGTGCAACTGCGACGTCAGTGACGCCCGGCGCCGAGTAACCGGTCGATCCCTCCCCGACGACGGCGTAGTCGGGGGCAAAACCGTCGTCGATCGCCGCCCGACATCCCTCGCCGCCGGTCTCCTCGCCGACGAAGGAGGCGAAGGCGAGTTCGGCAGCCGGGTCGGCGTCCCGAAAGGCGACCATCGCCGCCGCGACGGCGCCCTTCATGTCCGCGGTTCCGCGGCCGTAGAGCCGACCGTCCCGCGCTTCGACGACGTAGCCGTCGCCGTCGGTCTGTTCGGGATCCGGCGGCACCACGTCGTGGTGGCCGACCAGTGCGAGGGTGTACTCCCCCTCGCCGCGGAACGCCACCACGTTG
>SKTU01000062.1 GCA_007122455.1 Haloarculaceae archaeon
GGCCACGCTGTCGACCTCTTTGCTTACCGTGCTGTCGACGGTCTTTTGGACCTCTTTGCTGACGGTATCGCCGACGGTCTTTTCGACTTCCTTGCTGACGGTGTCGCCGACGGTCTTTTCGACTTCCTTGCTGACGGTGTCGCCGACCGTCTTTTCGACCTTTTCGCTGACGGTCTCTTGGACTTGCTCGGCGACCTCGGTCGTCATCCAGTCGGGGTCGAACCGTGCCATCTTCCAGGCGATGTGGATGACGTAGGAGACTAACACGCCGAGCCCGAACGCGATACCAATGCCGGTACCGACGACGAGGATGAGCCCGATCGCGACGAAGATCGCAGCGCCGTACGCCAGATCCACGAGGAAGTCGACGCGACTCGGGATCACTGTTCACTCACCGTTGGCTGTCGAGGAAATTCGATCTGGAAACGCATTACTACAGCTTGGTGCTCCAGACACGAATAGGCGTTCATTCGTACTTGTGTCGATATATTGTCGTTTGAGGCGGTTTCGACCACGCTACCGTACGTTCCGTCACGTCTTTTCTATCGAGTGTCGAGAAGCGAGGTGGACGGCGTGATTACGGTCGTTTAAGTTACTCCGACGTATCCATCCGGTATGGCTGAACTCTTTCTCGTCTTGATCGGTGTCGTGGTTGCGATGTTCGTCGGTTTCAATATCGGTGGGGCGACCACCGGCCCCGCGTTCGGCCCCGCCGTCGGGTCGAACGCGATCTCGAAGACGGGCGCGGCGGCGTTGATGTCGGTTTTCTTTCTGATCGGCGGCTGGACGATCGGTCGGGAGGTCGTGGACACGCTCGGAAACGACCTCGTCACCGAACCCGGCGTGTTCACGATCTACTCGAGCATCGTCGTGCTCTTTTTCATCGGTGGTGCGCTGTTCGTCGGCAACTACTTCGGCGTCCCCGCGTCGACGTCGATGACTGCCGTCGGGGCGATTGCCGGTCTCGGCGTCGCGACCGGATCGCTGGACTGGGCCGTGATGGGCGAAATCGCCGTCTGGTGGATCGTCGCTCCGATCGTCGGCTTCTGGGTCTCGGGGATGATCGGTCGCTACTTCTACCCGCGGATCAACCAGTGGGTGGCGGTTACCACTAGCCCGGGGCCGCTGGTTGAGATCGACCGTTCGGGTGCCGTCCCGAGGCCGGTTGCCGGCCCGAACACGACGAGACGCGAGATGGGTGGCGCTGTCGTCGTCGTCTCCATTGGCTGTCTGATGGCCTTCTCGTCGGGCACCTCGAACATCGCCAACGCGATCGCGCCGCTCGTCGGCGCCGGCGTGGATATCGACATGATGATCCTGCTCGGATGCGCTGCCGTCGCCGTCGGCGCGTTCACGATCGCCCGCCGGACCCTGGATACGCTGGGTAACGACATCACGGACCTGCCGTTGACCGCGGCGATCGTCGTCGCGGTCGTCTCCTCTGTCATCGTCATCGGGCTCTCGGCGATCGGAATCCCCGCCTCGTTCGTCATCATCGCGACGACGTCGATCGTCGGGCTCGGGTGGGGGCGGGCAACCCGGACGGCGACGCTCTCGGAGATCGTTCAGGGCGAGCGCACGCCGAACGTCTCCGTCGGCGCGCTGGCGGCCGAAGATCCCGGCGAGGAGCTCCCGGAGATCGGCGAGGAGGAGCCGTCGGAGATCCCGAAAGCGTCGGATCTGTTCGATCCCGCGACGACCGGTCGAGTGATCGTCATGCAGAACGTCATCCCCATCATCTCGACGGTCGGGGCCTACGTGAGCTTCGCCGTGCTGTTTCGGTTCTGGTGGTAGTTCGGGAGGGGACGCTCCGATGCGGTGAAGTGATCTTCTACGCCGGCGACTGTCTCTCGCGGATCGTTTCCGTCACAGAAGCTTTAGGATGGCCTAAAAATCGGAGGGTTTAAGTGTTTTAGGTCGGCCTAAACAATCATGGACGGGAACACTCCGAACGGGATCGGACGTATCGGCACGACCCGACGTCGATCGTTTCTCACGGGATTGGCGGCTGCCGGAACAGTCGGAATCGCCGGCTGCCTCGGCGGCGACGACGATACCGGAAACGGGAATGGCAACGGAAACGGCGGCTCCTCCGACAACGGTGACGGCGACGAGCGCGGAGACGATCCGTGGGAGTCGCCGCTGCAGTCGTCCGCAGTATCGTGGGACGATCTCGGCGACCTCGAGGGCGAGCTGACGGTCTACTCCGGTCGCACCCGGGACCAGATCGATCCGCTGTTCGTCCGGCTCGAGGAGGAGTACCCGGATCTGACGATCCACACCGATTACGACGACAACGCCGCTCAACTTAACAAGCTCCGCGAGGAGGGTAGCGCCACGCCGGCCGACGTCTTCTACACGCAGTCGTCCGGTGCGCTCGCGTCGTTTAAACAGGACGGGCTCGCCCGCGAACTGCCGGAGGACGTCGTCGACGCGATCGACGCCAACTACAGCGATCCGGACGGAACGTGGACCGGGGTCTCCGGACGGGTCCGCGCGATCCAGTACAACACCGACTACTGGAGCGCCGACGAGCTCCCGGACGACATCTTCGCGTACGCCACCGACGACCGCTTCGAGGGTGTCATCTCCACACGACCGAACTCCGGCACGTTCCGCTCGTTCATCGTCGCGATGATAGAGATGGAGGGCGAGGAGGCGACTCGTGAATGGGTCCGCGGAATGGTCGAGGATCAGAACGTGACGTTGTACTCCAGCGGTTCACAGCAGGCCGAGGAGATCAACAGCGGGAACCAACAGCTCGGACTCGGCAACCAGTACTACGCGGGACGGATCCTCAACGAGAACCCCGACGCCCCGCTGGACGTCGCGTTCACGAACGACGATCCGGGCTGTCTGTTCAACGTCTCCGGCGTCGCTATCCCGGAGGCGACCGAGAACGCGAGCCTCGCGGCGGAGTTCGTTCGGCACGTTCTCGCCGTCGAGGGTCAGGAAATCTTCGTCGAGGTCAACGGCGAGTACCCGGTCGTCGACGGCGTCGACTACGTCGGCGACCTGCCGACGCTCGAGGAGATCAACCCGCCGGAGTTCGACCTCAACGCCCTCGCGAACGTCGAGCAGGCCGTCGACCTTCTCCGGGAGGAGGGGATGACGGTCTGACGCCTACATTCGCACGTGGTTGTTCAGGAACTCGACGATAGCCGAGTACGCTTCGATCCTGTTCTCCAGCTTCGAGAAGCCGTGGCCCTCGTCCTCGAAGATGAGCGTCCGCACCGGAACGTGTTCGGCCGCCTCCTCGGCGATCTGGCGAGCCTCACCGACCGGAACGCGGGGATCGTTCTCGCCGTGGAGCACGAACAGCGGCGCCTCGATCGACCCGATGTTGTTCACCGGCGAGATCGACTCGAGGAACTCCCGATCCGCCTCGAGGCTTCCGTACTCGGCCTCCCGGAGCTCCCGGCGCCACGAGCCCGTGTTCTCGAGGAACGTCACGAAGTTCGCGATGCCGACGATGTCGACGCCGGCGGCCCAGAGATCCGGATACTCCGTCAGCGCCGCAAGCACCATGAAGCCGCCGTAGGAGCCGCCCATCGCGACGATCCCGTCGGGATCGATCGCCGGCTGCTCGAGGAGCCACTCGACGGCAGCCTCGATATCCGCGACGCTGTCCATCCGCTTTTCGACGTCGTCGAGACGCGTGTAGGCTCGGCCGTAGCCGGTCGAACCGCGGACGTTCGGCTCCAGCACCGCGTAGCCGTTCGCGAGCCAGTACTGCTTGACCGGCGAGAACGAGGGGCGGCGCTGGCTCTCGGGGCCGCCGTGGATGTCGACGATCACCGGCGCGCCGCCGTCGGGTACCTCCCGCGGTAGCGAGAAGAACGCCGGGATCGATCGTCCGTCGAAGCTCTCGTAACGGACCAGTTCGGTGGCGACGAACGACGACGCCGGGATCCCCGCAGTCGGCGCGCTGGTCCACCGTTCAGCCGAACCGGTTCCGACGTCGACGACGTAGACGTTCGTGTTCTCCGCGTCCGCCGTGACGCTGATCGCGAACCGTTCGGCGTCGTCGTCGAAGGAGACGCCGCCGGCGACGCCGTCCGGAAGCGCGGGCGTCGGGTACTCCTCGATCGACGTCGGCCCGTCCAACCGGCCGACGGTCAACTCCGTGTACCCGTCGACGTTTCGGGAGTAGACGAGACGTCCCGTCTCCTCGTCCAGCGCGATCCCGTCGACGTTCCACTCTCCACCCGTTCGGACCGTCTCGAGTTCACCGCCGTCGACGGCCGCCCGTGCCAGATACAGCGTATCGGCGTCCCGATCCGTGACGAGATAGAGGCTCTCCCCGTCGGGCCCCCACGAGAGGCTCTGGTATCGCGTCGGCTCCCTCGTATCGGGGGTGAGTCGGCTCATCTCACCGTCCTCGGCCGAGAGCACGTGGACGTCGTGGTCGAAACTCGAACGGGCCTCGTGGACCAACAGCCGATCGTCGCTCGGACTCCAACCGCCGAGCGAGAGCCAGCCGTCGCCCTCCTGGAGCAGTTCGGCGTCGTCGTCCTCTCGGCCCTGGACGTAGACGTCGAACACCGACTCGTCGCGGCGGTTCGAGGCGAAGGCGAACCGCTCTCCGTCGTGGCTCCAGCCGCCCCATCGGTGTTTCGCGTCGGTGTCCGTCAGATCGGTGATCCGGCCGTCGGCGGCCAGCCGAAAGAGCTGTTCGCGCTCGTTGCCGCCCCGATCCATCCCGAAGACGAACTCCTCGCGCGTCGGCGACGCCGAGACGAACGTCACCCGCTCGTCGAAGAAGGTTCGCTGCTCGGGCCACTCGCCCGGTTCCGACAGCGTCCAGACCTGCGGTGTCCCGGTGGTGTCCATCAGGAACGAGAGCGTCCCGTCGGGCGAAAACGACGCGCCGTAGGCGCTGCGGATGTTGAGGTAGCGTTCGATGTCGTACACAGTCGATCCACGACCCCGCGACTCAAATCCGTTCCCCCGGCTCGTTTCCCGTCCCTTTTTGCTCTCCCGTGGCCTGCGGCCTCTATGCGCTTTGGGGTCGTCCTCGAGGATTCGCCGCCGCTCTCGGATCGGGCCGGTGCCCGCCGCCTCCACGCGGTTGCGACGGAACTCGCCGCCCGCGGTCACGAGGTAACTGTCTACACGACCGGCTGGTGGGACGACTCGGAGCGGCGAAAGCGCCGCGACGGCCTCACCCACGAGGCAGTCACCGTCTCGCCGGCGCGGACGTCGTTTCTCGCGCGGGTGCCGGCACTGCTCGCCCGCGATCGCCCCGATGCGGTGATCGTCTCGCCGTCGCCGCCGGTCGCCGTTCTCTCGGCCCGGCTCGGCGCCGCATTCGCCCGCTCGCCGCTCGTCTGTGACTGGTTCGGCGACGAGGCCGACGGCCGATTCGAGGGCGTCGCCGTCGGTGCGGCCCACCGCGTCGTCACCCACTCGGAGTTCCTCCGGACGCGTGTCCGCGCGCTCGGTGCGAGCGGCGACGGAACGTCGGTCATTCCGGTCGGCGTCGATTTCTCGGTCGTCGAGGCGGCCGTCCCGACCGACCGAACCGACGTCGTCTACGCCCGCCGACTCGACGCCGAAGCGAACCTCGAGAGCCTGCTGCTCGCGCTCGCCGAGCTCCGCAACAGGGACGGATGGACCGCGACGGTCGTGGGGGACGGTCCGGAGCGGGCGGGGTACGAGCGGCAGGCGGCCGATCTCGGTCTCGACGATCGGATCCGGTTCGTCGGTGAACTCGACCGCGACGAACGGGTCGCGGTGTATCGAGGCGCTCACGCGTTCGTCCAGACGGCCCGCCGGGAGCTGTTCGCCGAGGAGCTGCTGTGGGCGCTCGCGTCGGGCTGCGTCGGGGTCGTCGAGTACCAGGGCGACTCGAGCGCCCACGAACTGGTAGAGCGCCGGGAACGCGGGATACGCGTCACCGAAAGCGAGGCGCTCGACGACGCGATATCGGAGGCGTGGTCGCTCCCGTTTCGGGATCTCGACGACGACTTTCGCGAGTACGACCACGCGGCGATCGCGGGTCGATACCTCGACGTCCTGCGGAACTGCGGCGTCGGCACGCGGTGATCGTCGGACGAGACGGCAGGTTTTTGCTTCGCGGGTCGATGGTTCCGACACGTTTGGATGCAGTCCCGTCCAGCCTGCCGCTACGAGGTGCGGATCGATCCCGACCGGACGACGATCCGGTTGCGACAGCCGCCCGGCGGTCCATCGACCCACCGATTCGCCGCCCAGCCGAGCGTCGCTGCGGACGTCGACTCCGAGACGGACGGTACGGCCGTCACGTTCGAGGCCGACGACGAACTTCCGGCGATCGACGCCGAGATCGTCCATCCGACAGTCCGCGAACCGCGAGTCGGATCGTCGCTCGACGGCTACCGGGTCGGGCTCTCGCCGGGGTCGGTGTCGGCGTCCGCCCTGATCGACGCCGACCGCCCGATCGTCGCCGCCGATCGACGAACGCCGGTCCCGTACCGAAAAACGCGCGTTGACGGCGGCGTGCACTACCGCGGCGCGGGGGAACTCGCGCTGTCGATCACTGTCGGTGACGCGCCCCCGGATCGGCTTCGGGCCGACGGATACCGGCTCGCTACCGGCGCTGACGGCATCCCGTCGCTTCGACTCGAGCCGGAGCGTTTCGACTCGGCGTTCGGATCGACGGTTCCCGTGACGCGCGTCGGGGGAATCGCGTACCTCGACGAGAGCGCGACGACCCCCGACGGCTCACTCGGCCGCCTCGAGCGGTGTCAGGTGCGGCCGCCGGAGTTCGACGACTGCCTCGCCGACCGCGACGACGCCGGTCGGTACGTGGTCGTCGACGCGACGCTGGCCGCGCTCGTCGGCTGCGAACCCGGGATGCAGCTCCTGATCGATCCGGACCGGGGCCGATCCGCGCTGTTCACCGTTCTCGCGACCGTCGACCAATCAGGGGAGACGGTTCGAATGACCGCCGACGGCCGCGAGCGGGTCGGCATCGACGACGAGATCTTCGGCGCGACGCTGTCGCCGATCGTCGCGTCGCCGATCGGCTCACGGGACGAGATCCGCCGTCGCGGCGGGTTCATCGAGCGGCTACGCGAGGGCTCGACAGCGGTCGTCGCGTCTGCTCCCCACGGCGGCGGCATCGAGGTCAACACCGACCGGCAGGCCCACCGCCTCGCCGACCGCCTCGGCGCGACGGCGTGGTGTTGCGAGGGATGGTGTCCCGACGGCGACGCGTTCGAGCGGTTCCACGTCCGCTCGTCGGATCTCTCGCCGGCGTCGTTCCCGCTTCTGTCGCGCGCGGCGGATCGCGACGTCGATCGCGCGATCAGCTTCCACTGCCACGCAGACGAGGGGATCGTCGTCGGCGGACGGGCCTCCGAGGCGGTTCTCCGGGCTGTCGGCGATCGGATCGCCGAGACGGTCGCAGACGAGGGGATCGACGTCGCCTACGAGGGGCGGTACATGGGGCGGCGAGCGGAGAACTTCGTCAACTGGGTAACCGACGACGGCGAGTCGGGCATTCAGCTCGAACAGAGCCCCTACGCGGTCTCGAACTGTTGGCGGGCGGTCGCGGACGCGGCCGCCGCCGCGCTCTCGGAACTGGCGTAGCCGGCTACGGTTCCCGTGCGAGCGCGTCCCTGCGTTCGCGGAACACGGTGGCCTGCCCGTCGATGTCGTGTTCGGCCGTGATCTCGACGCCTCGGTCACACCACGAGGCCGCACGAGCCGCGTAGCCGCGGTCGGCGTACCGCTCCACCAGTTCCTCGAGCGTCTCCAGCGCCAGCGTCGGCATCCGGATCTCGAGTAGCGTCTCGATCGATGCCTCCAGACGCTCGTCTGCCGTCTCGGGATCGCCGCGCTTTACGGCGACGGATGCGATGTTCGACAGCGTGTTCGCCGCCCCCTTTCTGTCCCCGAGCTCCCGCTTTATTTCGAGGCTCTCGAGGTACCGTTCCCGTGCGACCGAGAGTTCCCCACGGCGCTCGTGTACCGTTCCGACGTTGTTCGTCGCCCACGCGACGCATTGAGTGTCGCCGATCTCGCGAGCGAGTCGGCGACTCTGCCGGAAATACGACAGCGCCTCCTCGTAGCGCTCCCGCTCCCTGGCGACGAGTCCGAGCGCGTTTCGGACCCGCGTCTCGCCGAGCTGGTGCCCGATCCGCCGGAACGCGTCGAGCGCCTCCAGATGTCGCTGTTCGGCCTCGTCGAGCTCCCCGCGGAGCCGCGAGACGAGTCCGAGGTTGTTCAGAACCCAGCCGCGTCCCTGTGTCGCGTCGAGGGATTCGAATATTTCGAGCGCGTCCGCGTGGTACCGTTCGGCGGTGTCGAGATCCTCGTGGAGCCGATTGACGTTGGCGATGTTGTTGAGCGTCCACGCCTCACCGATCGGCTCGCCGACCTCGCGGAACCGACGGAGGCTCCGCTCGTGAAGCGCCTCCGCGCGATCGAGCTCGCCCTGCCGACGGACGGCGTCGCCGCGGTTGTTGAGCGTCCACGCCTCGATCTCGGTCCGCCGCTCCTCGGAGACGTCGAGGAAGCCGATTCGCTGGTGGAGATGTTCGAACTCCGCCTCCGCCCGCTCGAACTCGCCCGTGTCGAGATACATCACGCCGCGGAGGTTCACGCAGCGGAGTCGGACCTCCGGGGAGCAGCTGTCGGGGAGTTCGATCCAGGAGTCGTCGGCCGTTCCGAAAAGCGGCGCGACGTGGAAGATCGGCTGTCGACCGCCGCTTGACGCCCGCGAGAACGCGTAGCGCGGATCGGCGTCTCCCATGTTGAACACCGTCAGCGCGAGCCAGTCGGCAGTCTCGGTCGGTTCCCGCTCGGCCCGGCGGACGTACGTCGGCTCCTCGACCCAGCGATCGATTCTCGCCCGCGTCTCGTCGTCGTCGACGAGCGAGAACAGCCCGTTGACGACGGTCGAGAAGTGATCGGCCGCCCGAACGCTGCCGATCTCGTCGATCAGTTGCCGAAAGAACAGCGACGACCACAGCGGGTGGTGCGAGCGGTAGCCGTCGGCGCCGTCGAACAGCAACTCGCCCTCGAACGATCGGAGCAGATCGTCGATTCGCCCGTGTTCGTCGTTCGATTCGCCGAGCGCCTGTAGCAGGTCCGGCTGGATCTCGATTCCGGCGGCGTTGAGGACGTTTATCAGGATACCGAGGCGCAGGGGGAGGTGGTCGTCCGGCGAGCACCGCTGTTCGAGCCGTGCGTACGCCTCCTCGACGGCCGTCTCGAGCACCGTCGGGCCATCTGCCTGCTCGAGCCCGCTGGCGAGACGGTACGCGAGCAGATACATCTCGCCGACGTTCGCCGACTCCAGGTCGGCGGCGAGTGACTCGGCGTCGTGGTGGCTCCGTCGACCGGTCGTCCGCTCGAACGTCTCGATCGCTCGCTCGCACTCGGATTCGGTGATCGACGGCAGTCGGTACGTTTCGACCGACTCCGTCCGGAGCGCCTCGAGGCGCGTTCCGATGACGCTCCCCAGCGACTCCTGCCACTCGCTCTGTCGTGCGTCGAGCAGGAAGGCGACGTCGTCGTCGCCCTGGAACCGCTCGATGAGGTGATACACCGCACTCGTCTCCCGTCGGGCCGCGTCCTCGACGACGACGAGCGTGGGGCCGTCCGCCCGGCGTATCGCGTCCTCGACGGCGCCGACGCGGTCGAACGGCTTCGGCGCGTTACTCCGTCGGTAGAACACCGTTCCGGCGGTCGATTCGTACCACTCACAGGCGACCGCCTTACAGAGGGTACTCTTTCCGGCGCCCGGAGGGCCGACGACGACCTGGTTTCGCCCCGCGTCGAGCTGATCGACGAGTTCGTCGGCGATCGACCGAGCCGACTCGTGTCGTCGGTCGAAGTAGTAGCCCGCTCTGATCTCCGCCAGCGAGAAGCCGATCCGCCAACAGGTCGCCGGGGTTCGAAGCGGCGTTCGCGCGAAATACGTCGGCGTGAGCCGACGGAACCCCTCGTCGGCGACGCCGCGCTCGAGTAACGACTCGACGTCGTCGTGAAGCGCCGAGAGCTCGTCCTGCAACTGGTTCATCCGATCGGTGAGCACGAGTCCGGTCTCAGCCTCGAAGACGTCCTGTAGCTCTGTTCCCGCGATCCGCTGTTCGAACTCCACGATCGCCTCCCTGTAGGCGCGCGTGACGGCACGTTCCAGCGCCGTCCGCAGCTCCGGCGTCCGCTCGAGACCGAAGCCGTTCACCGACGCGATCGTCTCGGCGATCCGCTCGACGGCGTCGCTCTCGTTCTCGAAGAGGACGTCGATCTGTTCGCCGGTTCGGTCCCCGACGGCGAGCTCGGTTGCGATCGCACCGTACTGGTCCGCCACGCCGGCTAGTTCGCCGCCGTCCCGACGAGCGTCCTCCTCGGCGATCGCGTCCCGAAGCGCCTCGTGAAACACGGTCGCGACGCCGTCGATGTCCTCGGAGAATCGCCGCTGTCGGAGCAGATCGCACGCCTTCGACGCACCGACGCCGCTGCCGGCGGTGACGCCGGCGGCGACGAGATTCACCCCCACATCGACGAGCTGATCTTCCACCATCGGATTTCACCGCGCCTGCCGAAGGTATAATTCCTCCCCACTACGCGTCGTCGAACCGTCCGGGATCGATCGTGGCGGCGGCGGTTCTGACCGCTGCGACGTTCGGTTCGACGTCGTGTACCCGAACGATATCGGCGCCGCGGTCGGCGGCCATCGCCGTCGCGGCGATCGTCGGTGCGGCCCGACCCCCGGTGTCGCAGCCGATCAGGCCGAACATCGACTTGTGTGAGTGTCCGACCAGCACCGGACAGCCGAGCGCGCGGAACTCCCCGAGTCGGTCGAGCAACTCGAAGCTTTCGGCGGCGTTCTTGCCGAAGCCGAGGCCCGGGTCGACGACGATCCGCGACCGATCGATTCCGGCTCGTTCGGCGAGCTGGATGCGTTCGGCGAGCGCGTCGATCGTCTCCTCGACGACGTCGTCGTAGTCGACTTCGGTGTCGGGATCGACGGGCGCGTCGATCGAGTGCATCACGACGACCGGTACGTCGTGGTCAGCGGCGATCTTCCGCATCTCCGGGCTCTCGAGGCCGGTCACGTCGTTGAGCATGTCCGCGCCGGCCTGGAGCGCGGCCGCCGCAACCTCGGGCTTTCGAGTGTCGATCGAGACGACACAGTCCAGCTCCGCGAGCGCTTCGATCACCGGTACGACGCGGCGCATCTCTCGTTCGGCGGAAACCGGTTCGGCACCCGGACGCGTCGACTCCCCCCCGACGTCGACGATGTCGGCGCCCGCGGCGACCATCTCCCGGCCGCGTTCGATCGCGTCCTCGCGTTCCTCGTAGCGCCCACCGTCGTGAAACGAATCCGGCGTCACGTTGAGAATTCCCATTATCGCCGTCTGGTCGCCCCACGGATACGTCGCCGCGCCGTCGTCCAGAGCGTCCCTGATCGCTGCGCCGAACGCGTCGATCCCCCACTCGCGGCCGTCGAGACGATCCGCGAGCCGACGCAGCTCCGCGGTCGTCCCGAACAGAACGACGTCGACGAACGGGTCGCCGTCGACGCTCGAGACGGCACATTCGCCGCCGACGTCGACGAGTTCGCGCCGAATCAGCTCCGCCTGCCGCGGCTGGAGCCGTGATTCGAAGGCCCGGTGGACGCCGTCGTCGGCGACCCGCTCGATGTCCGCCGCGTCGACGTCCGCTCCGTCGAGCACTACGCTGGCGTCCTCGCGGCTCTCGATCCGCTTGGGAACCAGTCGGCGGAACCAGCGCCGGCGCGCCTCTGCGACCGTCGTCAGCGAGCCGGCGACGACGACTGCGTCGTTCGGTCCCGCCGTTTCCAGCGCCACGCCGAGCGCGGATTCGACGCTGTCGTACTTCTCGACGCTATGTCCGGCACCATCGAACACCGCTGCGATGGTCGCCGTTACCTCGGCGCGATCGGAGCTCGACCGTACGGCGTAGACGCGTTCGGTCGACGGCAGCGCCGCCGCCATTCCGGCGTGGTCCTTGTCGGCGAGCGCGCCGAAGACGAGGTGTAGCTCCCCGTAGTCGAACGACGACAGCGTCTCCGTGAGTGCGGCACAGCCGGCCGGGTTGTGGGCCCCGTCGAGGGCGACGAGCGGATCGGTATCCAGCAGCTCGAACCGGCCGGGCCACTCGGCCTTCCGGAGCCCGAGAGCGATCTCCTCGTCGGTCGGATCGGCGACCTGTCGAGCCAGCGCCGCCGCGACGCCGGCGTTGCGGACCTGATGGCTACCTAGGAGCGACAGCCGTGTCTCGACGCGGAAGCCGTCGCCGACGAGTTCGACGGCCTGTTCGGTGCCGTCGATGCCGCGATCGATCGCTCGGACGTCGGCGCTTTCCTCCGCGCCGACCCGAACCGTCTCCCCGGCCCGCTCTTCGATCGCCGACAGCGCCTCTCCGTCGGCGGCGGTGACCAGCTTTCGCTCCGGCGGTGCGACGGCAGCCTTGTCGCGTGCGATCTCGGGGATCGAATCCCCGAGCACGTCGGCGTGTTCGAGCGTCACGCAGGTGACCGCGCTCGCCTCGGGGGTGACGACGCTCGTTGAATCGTACTCGCCGCCGATACCGACCTCGAGGACGGCGACGTCGACGTCGGCTCGGGCGAACGCCCACATCGCCAGCGCGGTCGTCGACTCGAAGAACGTCGGCGACGATCCCTCGGCGCCGCGCGCTGTGAGATACGGCTCGATCGTCTCGACGTACTCGACGACGGCAGCCTTCGACAGTATTCGCCCGTCGATCCGCACCCGCTCGCGAATGTCGTCCAGTTCCGGGGAGGTGTAGAGACCGACGTCGAGCCCCGCTTCCCGGAGCACGCTCTCGAGCAGCCGTGCGGTACTTCCCTTTCCGTTCGAGCCGGCGACCTGCACGAACCGGAGGCTCGTCTGCGGATCTCCCAGCTGACCGAGTAGCTGCCGCGTCGGTTCGAGATCCATCCGCGGCGGGTACCGGCGGAGATCGAAGAGCACGTTCGCCGCCTCGTGGTACTCCATACGCGACCACACCGTGCCCACGGTTTAGCGCTTTTCGCTATTCGAGCCAGCGTATTTATCCCTCGCCCCCGACGTTCAGCCATGCTTCGAGGCGACCGCAGGACCGCTCCCGTCGGGCTCGTTCCCGCCGCGTGGCTCACCGCCATCGCGGCCCACACCTCCCAGCTTTCGCTCACCGGTCTCCTGATCGCACACCTCGTCATGGCCGGCTTCATCGCCTTCTTCACCGTCGCCGGCTGGTCGGAGCTGTCGGACGGTGCGCTGCTCGTCTGGCGTCGCGTCCTCGTGGCCGGTTTCGCGGTGACGCTGGCGGGCGTGATCGGGCTACTCACGACGCCCCCGACCGACGTTCTCCTCGGCGTTTCGCTGTTCGGATGGATGCTTCTCCCCGCAGTGGGATTGGCTCGGACGGCCGTCCTCGTCTCGACTACGGACGGCGCGTGGCGCTATCTCGCCGGTTCCGGGCTCTCGATCGTCGGCACGGGCACCGTTGTCGTGTCGCTGTGGGCAGCCGTACCGGGATACGCGTTGATCGGACTGGCTCTCGTCGCCGCCGGGCAGACGATCGGCATCGGGACGGCGACCGTCCGGGACACCATGAGTTAACAGCCGTCACTCGGTAGTGGAAACGATGGCTCGACGCTACGACCTGCTCGTTGACGGCGCGTATCTCCCCGACCGCGACGGTATCTTCGATATCGGCGTCTCGGACGGTCGCATCGACGCGATCGAACCGGAACTCGACGCCCGGGCGGAGACGACGATAGACGCCGACGGTCACCTCGTGACGTCAGGGTTCGTCGATTGTCACAAACACCTCGATCGGGGGCTGGCCGCGATCGGAGAACGTCGGCCGCGCGGCAACGACGAGCCAATGACGCACCGCTCGTATCACGAGCTGTTCGACGACTACTACCGGGAAATCCCTCGCACGGAACTCGTCGAGCGGATCGTCGAGAACGTCGAGATGGCCGTCGCGGCCGGAACGACCCACGTACGGAGCCACGTGACAGTCGACCACAGTATTGGCACCGGGACGATGGACGCCGCCCTCGAGGCGGTCGAGCGGACCGACGACCTCGTCGACGTCGAACTCGTCGTCGCGGCCGACGGCGGCCTCGCCGACAACGAGGGGGCGGTTCGGACCGCGATCGAGATGGCGCCCGACGACGTTGCAGTTCTCGTCGGCGGCAGCGACGGCAACCTCGGCGTTCGGGACCGCGGCGACGAGCTCGAGCGGTGGTTCGAGCTCGCGGCGGCGTACGACATCGGCGTCGACGTCCACGTCACGGCTCGGGAGTCGCTCGGCGTCGCGACGCTCGAGGAGCTCGCCTCGCTGACCGACGCCTACGACCTCGGCGGCGACGTGACGGCGGTTCACGCCTACGCACTCGCGATGATCCCGGAGTGGCGACTCGCCGACATCGCCGAGACGCTGCGAACGAGCGGTGTCAACGTCGTTACCTGTTTCAACAGTACTCGTTCGTCGATGCCGATCCGGGAGCTCCTCGACGCCGGCGTCTCGATCGCCCACGGAACCGACAACGATCGGGATTTCGTCGTACCGCACGGCAACGCCGATCCGCTGGAGGCCGCCCAGATCCTCTCGCTCAAACTCAACTACGGTCCCGAGATACGGCGACCGACGCGGGAGTATCGCTGGTACGACACCAACCGCGCGCTCCGGGCGCTGTGGCGGCTCGTCACCGAGCAGGGTGCCTCGGCGCTGGACGTCGACGGCTACGGGATCGCGACCGGAACGCCGGCGGATCTCGTGGTGATCGACGCGCCGTCTCCGGAGTGGGCGATCGTCGACCGCGCAGAGCGAACCCACGTGATAAAGGGTGGACGGCTCGTCGCCCGTGAGGGGACGGTCCGCCCGTCGTCGTGATCGTGAGCCAGACCGCTCGAAACGCCGGCAGCTAGAAGTACGTCCGCTCGACGTCTCGGACCGCCTCGATCCGCTTTTCCGTCGGCGGATGGGTTGCGAATATCGCCTGGAGCGCCGAACGCTCGCCGCCGAAGATACAGAGCGCCGAGACGTTGTCGTCGAGTTCGGCGTTGGATCGCTGACCGACTGCCGAGATCTTCTCCAGCGCGCTCGCCATCGCGCTGCCGCCGACGTGCTGGGCTGCGTCCGAGTCGGCCACGTACTCGCGGTACCGGGAGATCGCGAGGACGAACACCATGGCGATCGACTGGACGACGATGCTGGCGAGATAGCCGACGAGGATGTTACCGAGACCGCCCTCCCGCGTGAACGCGATGGCGAAGTACGCCGCCAGTCCGAGCATGGAGGCGATCGACTGCCCGAGCACCATCATGATCACGTCCCGGTTGTTGATGTGGGCGAGTTCGTGGGCGAGGACGGCCTCGAGTTCGTCCTGATCGAGCAGCCGAATGATTTCCTCGGAGACGACGACGACGCCCGCGCCGCGGCGCCCCACGGCGAAGGCGTTCGGCATTCCCATCTCGGCGACCATCAGCCGCGGCTTCTCGAGATCCATCTCCTCGGAGATCCGTTCGACCGACTGGTGGATTCCGGGGTAGCGATCCTCGGGCATATCTTCCGCGCCTGCGCTCCACAGCGCGACTTTCTTCCCGAAGACGTACTGGAAGCCGGCGAAGGCTATCGTCCCGAGGAAGATGACCGGGAGTCCGACGCCGAACATCTCGAAGGCGACGATCGCGAGGAGCGCGTAGAAGCCGAACAGGATGCTCCCGACGATGGCCATGCGGGCTTTGAGTCCCGTGTGTCTCATACCACCCCGTATGTCGTTTTCGACAAAAGGATTTCCGAAACGCGAGTCAACATATGACACACCAGGGACGGGACGCAAACGCTAAGTTCGTCGACGTCAGCTACACAACCATGCGAGGTTCCACGTTCGACGGTGCCTTCGTCTCCGCCGAGCGTGCTGTTTTTCCGAAAGCTAAACGCCCGTAGGACGGTCTGCGGCGGGCGTGGCGGCCCGTTGTAGGTCGGTTCCGGGCACCGCCTTTCAACTATCCCCCCAACAGCAAACACATGACAGAAGACACGTTCGACGGCGTCTTTCCCGCGATGACGACGCCGTTCGACGACGAGGAACGAATCGACCACGAAACGCTCGCCGAAAACGCTCGCCGCCTCGAGGCCGCTGGCGTCGACGGTCTCGTCCCGGTCGGGACGACCGGCGAGTCGGCGACGCTCACCCACGACGAACACATCGCCGTCGTCGAGACGGTCATCGACGCCGTCAACGACGTCCCGGTTATCGCCGGCTCCGGATCGAACAACACCCGCGAGGCGCTCGACCTCTCGCAGCGCTCTGCCGACGCCGGCGCAGACGGTCTGCTCCTCATTTCGCCGTACTACAACAACCCCGAACCGGACGGCATGGAGCACCACTTCCGGGCGATCGCGGATGCGGTCGACCTCCCACAGATCGTCTACAACGTCCCCAGCCGCACGGGACGCAACGTTGCCGTCGAGACGGCGGTGTCACTCGCCGAACACGAAAACATCGTCGGCTACAAGGCCGCGAGCGGCGATCTCAACCGGATCAACGAGGTCATAGAGCGGACGCGCGAGGAGGCGTTCGCCGTCTTCTCCGGCGACGACGGGCTGACGCTCCCGATCATCGCACAGGGCGGTTCCGGCTGTATCAGCGTCGCC
>SKTU01000052.1 GCA_007122455.1 Haloarculaceae archaeon
CGTCAGTTATCTCGCAGTCTACCGGATTACCGTCGCCTACCGGCGCTCTGAACTAGGCGAACTCATCGGTGAAACCGTCGAGGAGCTCATCGACGATATTGACGAGCCCGAGGACGTCTGAACGATCGATCGACGGACGACTCACCGAGCCGACAGCTCCGGTTCGGGGGCGACCCACGCTAGCGCGATGCCGACGACGCCGACGCCGATGGCGTAGCCGAACGCCGCGGGGTAGCCGCTCTGTTCGATGAGGAAGCCGCCGACGATCGGTGCGACGAAGCCACCGAGGACGGCCATGCTCGTCGTGAATCCGACGGCAGTTGCGACGACGTTCGTGTCGGCGATCTCTCTCGCCTGAGCGTAGAACAGCCCGAGTCCGAGCTGGACGAACAGCCCCGAAACGAGGAGCGCCACGAGGACGACGAGCCACGTATTCGCTCCCGCGACGAGAGCGACCGCCGGCACCGACACGACGAACGAGAGCAGCGCCACCGGCCGACGGCGGTGTCCGAAGAACCGATCGGAGACGTAGCCGCTCCCCCCGCGGGCGACGATGCCGATCGCCGGGAACAGCGCGACGAACAGTCCACCGTAGGCGAGGGAGACGCCGAGCTGATCGGTGAGGTAG
This sequence comes from Haloarculaceae archaeon, assembly GCA_007122455.1. GTDB lineage: Archaea > Halobacteriota > Halobacteria > Halobacteriales > Haloarculaceae > Natronomonas. Next base: position 629 of record SKTU01000052.1, read on the forward strand.
GTCGGTACCCAGCTGGTGACGAACGCGTACAGCGAGAAGCCGAGGAACGCCATCGCAGCGACGTTCCAGATCGCTCGCCGTGAGAGCAGTCGTTTGAAATCCGCCGGATTCGGTGACGCTGCGGTGCCGCCCGAGAGGTCGAACCGATGACTCGCGACCCAGAAGGCGGCGCAACCGACCGCAACGGGGGCAGCGTAGATCGCGAACACGGCGTCCCACCCGAGGCGTGACGCGACGAGCGGTCCCGTCACCAGCCCGATCGCGAACCCGGCCGCCGGGGCGCTGGTCACGACCCCGACCGCCGTCGCCTGCTGGGACGGCGGGAACTGTCGACCCGTGACGTTGATACTGGCGGTCCACAGCGCCGCAGTCATCGGGGTCGCGACGGCGCGGGCGGCCAGCAACGACCAGAACGCGCCGGAAGCGGCGGCCTGCCAGCTCCAGGCGTACGCCGCGATCAACACGAGCGTCGCAGCGGCGATGGCGCGGCGGTTGTCGAGTCGATCGAGCGCGATCCCGACCGGGACGCCGACGACCACCTGCGTTCCGAACATCACACTGACGAGCAGGCTCGCGGCGGTCGGACCGATCGCGAGCTCGTCCATGACCACCGGGAGGATCCCCGAGGGGACGATGTAGTAGGCGTTGGCTGCCGTGACGACGACCCAGAGGCAGGCAACGACGGTCCACGGGCCGCTCCTCGCAGGTAACGGGCGCACGCTTCGACGGTCGGAACCGAGTCAAATATCGCATTCGGTTCGACGGATCTCCTCGTTCGATGCGATCGTCGGAACGGAAGTGTGGGTCGAGCGATCCGTGGACCCTCCCGTCGACAGGCGTGTTAACTCTATGCACGATAGCAACATATTTATATAGCTGTTCTGAGCAGAGCCTTCGTCGAGCGTTACCGATGCTGTGCTCGACACACCGCCTACTACCGACGGCAGTCACTCCTGCCGCCGCGACCCCGGCGCGAAAACGGTCGTTGCATGGCTCGCCGCGCCGGGGTCCTTTATTTGTACCGAGAGCCTCGATCTCGAATTCGGTGAACGCGGCGACACGCGACGTCCTTCTCAGTTCACGAGATCAGATCGATCGTGAGCGGGTAATCGTACACCTCGTCGTTGCTCGCGCGGATTATCGCGAGGACCACGAGAACCAGCCACACTAGTCCGACGAGTGGGACGAGAAGGACGCCGATTCCGACGAGGATGGTGAACAGTGCGATGAAGAGTATGATCGTCCACGTGATCTGGAAGTTCAGTGCCTGTTTCCCGTTTTCGTCGACGAACGGACTCTCGTCTTTCTTGATGAGCCACACAACGAGCGGGCCGAGAACGTTCCCGAACGGAACGACGACGCCAACGAACGCCGCAGCGTGGACGAGTATCCCCCACGTCCGATCGTCGCTGCTGATCTCGTCGTCGACGGTGTCCGAGTCACTCACGTCGTCCGCGTCGTCCACGCCGGACGCTTCGAACCCTTCCGACTCGTCGTTTGTTTCAGCGACCATAGACGGTATGTTTCACCGCAAATACATAAACCTCAGCAGACGTCCGACGCTGCATCACGCGTGGTCAACCGTCGACGACGATCAGCTATCGCCGAGTTCGTCGCGTTTGAGCTTTCCAGTGGAGGTCCTCGGGAGCTCGTCGACGAACGCTATCTCGCGGGGGTATTTGTACATCGCCAACACGTCTTTGACGTGCTGCTGTAACGTCTCTATCAGGTCAGTCTCCGTCGCATCGGGAGCGACCACGACGTACGCCTTCGGAATCTCTCCCCGTTGCGGGTCGGGGACGCCGACCACGGCGACCTCGGCAACCGCATCGTGCGTCGCGAGCGCCGCCTCGATCTCCGTTGGGCCGATCCGGTATCCGTCACAGATGATGACGTCGTCGGCGCGACCGACGTACGCTATGTAGCCGTCGGACCGACGTCGCCCCAGATCGTTGGTGTGTAGCCACCCGTTCCGAAGCGTCCGCGCCGTCGGCTCCGGCGCGTTCCAGTATCGGCTCATGCAGACGGGATCGTCGTCGGCCCGTACGGCGATCTCCCCGATCTCACCGGTTGCAACTGGCGTTCCGTCCTCGGTGTCGAGCAGCCGGATGTCGTGTCCCGGTTGCGGGACGCCGATCGAGCCGTCCCGAAACGGTTTCCCGAGAGCCTCACAGTTCCCTGCAACGCAGGCTGCCTCCGTGAGCCCGTAGGAGACGTGAACGGCGACCGGACCGAACGCGCGCCGAGCCCACTCGACGGTCTCGGCTCTGAGGAGCGCCCCGCCACTGAAGACGACGCGGACGCTGTCGATCGACGACTCCACCGCGACATCCCGCAACCGTCGCAGAGCTGCCGGCGGCGCCGAGAGGACCGTGACGTCGTATCGGTCGATAACGGACCACACCGCCGCGCCGTCGAACGCACCGCGATCGTAACCGAGGACGGGGATCCCGTAGAACCAGCTCGTGAAGACGGTCGTGTAGAGGGCGATCCACGACCACTCCGACGTCGTCCAATGGCGATCGTCGTCCGCGATCTCGAGGTTACACTTCAGCGTGAGGTACGACGGAAGCAGTCCGAGCAGCGTCCGGTGCGGCAGGACCACGCCCTTCGGATCGCCAGTCGATCCGCTCGTGTAGAAGACGCTCGCGGGGTCGTTCGCGTCCGTGTCGACCGTCTCGAACGTGTCGGGTTCGCCCTTGATCCACCCTCGGAACGATCGACTGTCGCGGGCGCCTCCATCGTCGTCGATCGCGTACACCGACGCGAGCGGCAGCTGCGGATCGATCTCGGAGAGCGTTTCGAGTAGCGTGGATCCGACGACAGCCGCCGTCACTGCGGTGTCCCGGAGGCGGTATTCGAGACCTGACACGCCGAGAAGCGGGCTCAACGGAACCGTGACCGCACCGACTTTCCACGCACCGAGATGCGCCAACACGCTCTCCGGGCACTGCCGTCCAGTCACCGCGACCCGGTCGCCCCGACCGACGCCGTCCGCGGCGAGGGCGTTCGCAACCCGGTTCGCGGTTCGATCGAGGTCTCCGAACGTGTATCGGCGCTCACGCCCGTCTTCGGCGACCGCGACGAGAGCGAGCCGAGAGGAGCCGGCCCACCGCTCGGTGGTGTATCGGGCGATGTTGAACCGATCGGGAACCGTCCATTCGAACGCCGAGTAGAGCTGTTCGTAATCCGACCACTCCGTTCGATGGAGATCGTACGCCGTCGTCCACGCCGGATCGCTCATCGACCGGACAACGTCGACGGGGGGAATAGTCGTTTTGGAGGCCGACGGCGGCGTTCAGCTCACTCCTTTTCTGCCGTGTTCATCCACTCGATCGCCGCGTTCAGTCCCTCTTCGTCCTTGATTTTCCCGAACTCGTCCTTCGCAGTCGTGTTCGCCGAGAACGCCCACAGATACCGGTCGAGACGGCCGTCGGGGGCTCGGTACCCCATCTGACTCATCGCGTCGTTCATCAGCCGCTTCGACAGCGTCACCGTCGACGACGGCGTCAGCTTGATCCGATCGACCTGTGCCATGACTTCGGACCACAGCTCGTCGCTCGGTACGGTTCGGTTGACCAGCCCGATCCGCTCGGCTTCCGGGCCGCTGACGTGTCGACCCGAAAAGAACAGCTCCTTGGCGTGTTTCACCCCGATACCGATGTACGGGTGGATGAGGATTCCCGGCAGCGACGCCATGCGAACGTCGGGAAACCCGAACTCGGCGTCCTCGCTAGCGATCGTGACGTCACAGAGGCACGTTAGATTGCAGGCTGCCGCCAGCGCGTACCCTTCGACGGCCGCGATCACTGGTAGCGGTGATTGAAAGATCGCCTCGTAGTGGCCGACGTAGCCCGGACGGCTGTGTGGATCCGCCGCGAAGGCCTCGAGCCGTTCGGCCGTTCCGTCGAGATCGTACTCCTCACCGAAATCGTTCCCGGCGGAGAAGACGCCGTTGGCACCCCTGAGAACGATCGCGCGGATTCCGTCGGTTCCTTCGGCCCGCTCGATTCCGGCTTCCAGCTCCCGGAGCAGTCCGGTGTTGAACGCGTTCAAGGTCTCCGGCCGATCGAACGTGATGACGCTCGCCCCGTTTTCCGTCTCGTACTGGATGTACTCGTAGGAACTCATATCCTCGATAGGGGTACAAGGGGTAATAATTACCCCGTGGACGATCGAATACCGCTCGTCCTCCCTGAGTCAACGGATCCGTCGCTTCTCGAGACGACTCCAACGGGGAGTCAACACGTCCCTTTATTGCTGTCGGATCGATCAACGGGGTATGAGTGGGGACGACACCGATCCCGTATCGGTGTTACTCGTCGAGGACGAGATTCATCTGGCCGATCTGTACGAGAGATATCTCAAAGAGGCGTTTTCGGTACGGACGGCAACGAGCGGCCGCGACGCACTGA
>SKTU01000023.1 GCA_007122455.1 Haloarculaceae archaeon
ACGGCGGCGTCGACGAGCGCTGAACAGCGGCAACCGCAGCTCGAACGTCAGTCCCGCGTCTGACAAACGCTTATATTGTCATGGAATGTGTCATGATATATGTCAACGGCGGATACGAAGCCATCAAACGCTAAAGCGGGCGATCACTCCGACCGTTCGGGGACGACGTCGTCTCCGGTGCTCGGAATTATCGACGCCTTGGCATCCAAGAGGGGGGTCGACGCGACCGAGATCGACGTTTCGCTCTACGAATCGATCGATCCGGAGGCACTCGAGCTCATCTACCGTCACGCCCAGCGGACGGAGACGGCGTCGTGGACGCTCGAGCTGACCGTCGAGGGGGACGGGATAACGATCGACAGCGACGGTCGAATCACGGTGCAGTGATCGATCGACAGCTGGAGACCGACCGTGACTAGCGACGGATTCCCGACGCGGCGATCGAACGGAGAGACCCGACTGGCGTCGACGGCCGAACTCGATCGAGCGTTCGACGCGCTCGGCGATCCGACGCGACGAGCGATCCTGCTCTCGTTGCTGGACGGACCGACGACGATCGAACTCGACGGGGGCAACAGGGTCGAACTGCGGCACAACCACCTCCCGAGGCTAACGGACGCGGGGTACGTCGAGTGGGATTCGGGCGAAAAACAGCTCTCGAGGGGTCCCGCCTTCGAGGAGATCGAACCGCTGCTTCGGACGACGGCGGCGATCGCCGAGGGAGCGACGTCGGAGTAGCTCAGGCCAGTCGCGCGAACGCGAGTTGGCCGCTCGTGTTCTCGATGTAGATCTCGACCACGTCGCCCTCTTCGGCACCGGGGACGAAGATCGTGTAGTTACCGCGGTGAGCGACGCCGTCGCCCTTCCGTCCCGTGTCGGTCACCTCGACGGTGTACGTTTTGCCGGCCTCGACCGCGTCGGGCTGGGAGCTCGTCGACTGCTTGCGACGCTTCTGGATCGGTCGGAAGGCACCGCAGGCGTCGCACCGAAGCATCGTGTTCCGGTTCTCCTGGACGAGACGGGTGTCGGGGAGGCCGCACTCCGAACAGCGGACGTACTCCTCGGTGTAGTCGTCGATGGCGGCCTCGAACTCGCGTGCTGAGAACTCGCCGTTGTACCGGCCGACGCCGTCGACGAACTGACCGCTCGTCGCGAGGGCACGCTGGACGAACCGGTGGAGGTGTTCGGCGTCGCGACTCAGTGCCTCCGCGACGGCCTGAAGGTTGGTGAATCGGGTGAAAGCGCCGTCGGGTTGAGCGACGGCGTCGGGGACCGAGAGACGGTCGCCGCCCGAACCGATATCCGGGACCGCTTCGAGCGCGCGGTCGAGACTGGCTTCGTATTCCATACGAACGGGAGGGGCGAGCGACCTAAATGCGTTCCGAGTGCGGCCGAAACCACTTATCGGACCCCGACCACCGTCCGACATGGAGCCGACGACACCGCAGGAGGCCTGCTTCGAGGCGGGCATCAAGTTCGGTACACTCTACCACCAGTTCGCCGGCACGCCCGTCTCGCCGGCGAGTGCTGGGAGCCTGGCCCGTGCAATCGAGGAGGCGATCGAGAACCAGCCGTTCTGCCGGCGCGTATCGGTCGAGATCCGCACCGAGCAGCTCGAGGCAGCGATCGCCGAACAGTCGGTGGAGTACGTCGAACTGACGGGGCGGTTCATGGAGGTCGAACTCGTCGTCGACTACGACGGGACGGAGGTCGTCGCCTCGATGTCGATGGAGGACGACTACCCGCGGATGCGACTCGACTCGGTCGGAGGAGCCGACTAACTCGCGATTTCACTTTCGCTTTCCGGCGTGTTTTTAATTCACACGGTCGTCTACTCGGGGTATGAGCCAAGCGACGTTCGAGGACGACGACCTGTTCGGCGAGGCCGCGACCGAGATGCGCGCCGACGTCGAGGAACATCTCGAGGCGGCGAGGGAGTCCCTCCCCGACGCCGACGCCCTCTGGGAGACCGAGGCCGACAACAGCCTCGGCGTACTGAACGGTCTGAAAGGTGCACTCGACACCGGCGACGCCGAGGAACACCTTCGGGACGCCAAGAAGTGGTACACGGTGGGACAGAGAGCCGACGCCTTCGAGGACGCCGACGACCTCGAGGCCGAGATCGAAGCCCTCGAGGAGCTACTCGAGAAGATCGTCGAGGCTCACGCGCAGGTGAGCGAACTGGCGAGCACGATCCCCGAACTGAGAGGCGCACTCGAGAGCGACGACGAGTAGTCAGCGACGCTCGACCGCCTCGAGGAGGTCGACGAGCGCGTCGGCCGCCTCCGCCAGCAGCGTCTCTCCCAGCTGTTCGCTCCCGTTTCGGGGATCGCCGACGACGCCGCTATCGGTGAACTCCGCGGAGTCGTACGCGAGGTTCGTCCCGTGGAGCCACTCACCCCACCCGTCGGCGGCGCCGTCGGCCGCGGCCTCGAGCCGATCGTCGTTTATAAGTGACGGGTGGAGTCGCCGCAGCAGCGCCGTCTCCGCGGGACCGCCGTGGCCGAGTTCGTCGGTCTCGACCGCGTCGAACCACGTGTACGGAACGGCGTAACCGTCCGTATCGCGGCTGAACCGCCCGCAACACTCACGGAGCGCGTCGACGTTGCCGCCGTGACCGTTGACGACGACGATCCGGTCGAAGCCGTGAAACGCCAGGCTCTCGATCGTCTCTCGGACGTACGACCGGAACGTCTCCTCGCGAACCCACAGCGTCCCGTCGAAGGCGCGGTGTTCCTCGGCGACGCCGACGGGGATCGTCGGACCGACGACGACGTCGCCGTCGTACCGATCGGCACCCTCGGCGGCGATCCCCTCGGCGGTGAACGAATCGAGCCCGAGCGGGGCGTGCGGGCCGTGCTGTTCGGTGCTTCCGACCGGGAGCGCTGCGACGTTCGTCTCGGCGTCACGGACGTCGGTCCACGTGGCCTCGGCGAGCTGCATACCGGCTCTGGTGGTCGTGAGCGTATATAAGGTGGCGACTACGGAGTCGGAAGCGCGAAAGAACGAGTGCCCGCCTCTCAGGCGATCAGCAGTTCCTCGCCGCGCTCGACCTTGATCGTGGCGGGCGGCGAGATCTTGTTGTAGGCGCGCCGGAAGGCGTCCTTCGCGACGTCGGCGTCCTCGGGGTGACACCAGATGGTGAAGAGCTGGTCGCCCTTCCGCATCCGGGCGGCGGTACCGACGATCTTGCCGAACGACTGTCGCATTCCGTCGGAGACACGGTCGGCGCCGGCGCCGGTCGCCTGCTTGTTCTCCCGAAGTACCTGATGGGGGAACTTCCGGAGGATCATCTTGTAGTCGCCGTTCTCGCCGAGCTCCTTGAGCATCCGACGGTTCGCCGACAGGCGTGCAGCCTCGAGGGAACCGTGACGGATCTGGACGTCCTCGTCGACGATCAGGCTGATCTGGACCTCGTAGTCCTCGGGTTCCGCGTCGAAGTTACCCATCTTGTACTGGGCGATCTTCGAGCCCGGGATGCCCGTGATGTACTCTCGTCGCGTGTACGCGGGCTTGTCGATGTCCCGGTACATTGAGGCGGGCTTGTCACTCATAGTACGTCGAAAATAGGTGAGTCGGCGGATAAAGCCTTCGAAGCGGCGCGTTCGTGTCACATCGTATCTCGGAGTCGCAGATCAGTTCGTCTCGGGAGGATCGACCAACACGCCGGGATTCAACACCCACGCCGGATCGAGCACCCCTTTGACCGCCTGGAGCGACTCGCCGTAGTTTTCCGGAATCTGCTGGGCGTACCACTCCTTGTGGTCCCGTCCGACTGCGTGGTGGTGTGTCGGCGTGAGATCGTACGCCATCACGGTGTCGAGCCCGGCGCGTTTGATCCGCTGCCACTGCTCGATGCGCCGGTCCGGATCCGGGTCCCCCGGTGCGCGGAACGTGTAGTACACCGCCGGTCCGTCGGGGTAGACGTGGGTGAACCGCGTCGAAACGTGACCCATCCCGCATTCGGCTTCGACGGCGTCCCCGAAATTCTCGAGCATCGTCCCGTGAAACTCGGGGAATCGATCCCACGTGACGGCCGTCTCGACGGTGCCACCGACGACACAGAGCGGGAGGTCGGTATCGACCGAACCGCTCATCTGGAACGCCCGCCCCCACCGCGCCACGTCGCTGTCCTCGGGACGCTCACGCCCGTATCCGGGACCGTAGTTGTCCGGGCCGTCAGGACACCGGCCGCCCTCCTGGTCGCAGATCTCCAGCGCGTGTTCGAGGTCGTCGTCGGTCGGTCGCTCCGTCGACTCGAAGCCGAGGATCACGAGCTCCTCGTCGATGTCGTCGAGCCCGTAGAGGCTCGTCTCGACGCGATCGTGGAGCCGGCAGTTCGCCGGATAGAGCTTCGCCTGAACGATCCGGCGGATCGCCTCCGCAGCCTCCAGTACGCCGTCGAAGTAGACCGCCGCGTCCGACCGGTAGACGGGCCGCGGTTCGACCTGCATCCACGCCCGCGTGATTACGCCGAGGATCCCTTCGGAGCCACAGACCAGCCGGTTTGCGTCCGGACCCGCCCCGTGAGCCGGAAGTCGTTGGGTTTCGAAAACGCCGGCCGGTGCGACCATGCGAACACTCTCGACCAACTCGTCGATGTGGGTGTACCGCGTCGCGTAGTGACCACCCGATCGGGTGGCGATCCAGCCACCGAGTCCCGACAGCGCGTACGACTGGGGATAATGTCGGAGATGGAGATCGTGCGCAGCCAACTGATCGTTGATGTCGGGACCGAGCGTCCCGCCCTCGATCAGCGCCGCGCGGGACTGCTCGTCCACCTCCAGTACCTCGTTCAGTTCCTTCAGATCGAGCGCGAGCGTCCCCGCGTATTTCGCCCGGAGGTCGCCGTCCGGGGGCCCGGTTCCACCCGCGATACCGGTGCCGCCGGTAACGGGGCTGACGGCGACGTTCGCCTCGGAGGCCCACGCGAGCGTTTCGACGACCTCCGCTTCGGTCCGCGGCACGGCGACGGCGTCCGGTGCGGGTTCGAAATCGCCGTGGAACGCGCGGATGTTCTCCGGGCGCGCCATGCCGTACGTTCGCCGGGCGCGAGTCGCGCGATCCGTCGTACAGAACTCCGCGAGCCGCTCGGGAACCTCGATCGAGGGCTCGGGAACGGTTGCCTCCGCGAGCGGAACCGGATCGAGGACCGGACGTTCCGGAAAGCCGAGCTCGTCCTCCAGGAACGCCTTCCGATCGGCGATCGCCTCCTCGTCGATCATCTCGCCGGCGAACCCCCATCCCCACCGGCTACGCGGTTTGGAGCTCATCGAGGAGCCCTCCGCGAACGGCTACGGTGTGCGTATCGGTCTGTGTTATCAAACGACATAGCTCGGCGATAGATCGTGCCGGTACAAAAAACCGACCGATACCCAGGAGTCCAGTGTGGCGCTCATCACGGCGTTTTCGTAACTTTTGGGCGCAACTGGTCCTACTGACTCACTCGCCGGTGCATTCGTCGGGAATCTCGATTTCGAACGCCTGATCGAAACTATGCCGGTAATATTCGATGGTGATCTCCGCCGGATCGTCGTGAGCTCCAGTCCGATACCATCCCTCGTATCCGACGAAGTACCCGCTCTCGACGCCAACGTACATCTGCATCGCCCCGTCGATGGCCTCGAAGGTTGGTTCGAGATCGAACTCCCACACGTGGACGGGTTCGTCTACCCAGGCGACCGTTGTCGTGTCCCCGTAGGTAATATTCTCAGCGTCCGTGTCGGTCTCGTCGGGGCGTGGTCGTTCGAAACCACCTGGATTCTCCGTGTGAATCATGATTGTCGCTTCGTCGCTCGATGTGCAGGTGCCGTCGGGGAGGATTTGATACGCCTCGCCGTCGACGAGATAATGCTCAAACGTCCCTGGCGCACCTCCTTCCCCCATCATTTCGAACTGTTGATACAGCCGTTCGTTCGCGACGTCAGTCTCGCGATACACGCGCTGCGTCCACTCCTCGTCCGGCCCTTCGTGCGTAATCTCCATCTCGAGGATGTACGATTCAAAGTCCTCGCGAACGTCGAGTGACTCCTCGGGCGCCTCGTCGCTGTCGTCGGATGAATCATCGGTAGAATCGTCCGCGTCCTCGGTGGATTCATCGTCGTCCGCCGGGGGAGCCCCATCATCCGATCTACTGTCCGCAGCATCTGCTTGACTGTCATCATCACCTACGCAACCAGCCACCACTGCGAGTGCGGCACTCACGACCAGATAGCGACGACGTGTGATCGAAGTGCTGTTCGAACACGTCCGACTGTACCCCTTATCGTCCGAAACTTCGGGACCCGTCCCCAGTACACGACCGTCCATGCAAAGCTGGAATCGGAATCTGTCAAAAGTATACATTTCATAATTCGTTATGTTTGTTTATTGATATATGTTAAACGGGGCTTAAGAAGGACTTTTGACTGCGGGATGAGCTACTCGCGAGTCCACGCTTGCGAGCGCACTCAGTTCCGTTCGATCTCGTGACGGCCGAACCCGTAGCGCAGCCGGTTGGCGAGCCGGCGGGAGAACTTCGCGTCGGTTCGAGAGTCGAACCGCTCGGCCAGCGCCTGGTAGATGAGCGGTACCGCGACCTCCCGCTCGAGCGCCTCCTGAACCGTCCACGTACCGGTCGAACCGCCGGAAACGTGGTCCGCGACGCTTCCGAGATCGCCCCCTTCCTCGCGGAACGCCTCCTCGCAGAGTTCGAGGAGCCACGACCGGATCACCGCCCCGTTGTTCCACGTTCGGGCGACGGCTTCGAGGTCGAGGTCGTAGCGGCCTTCGAAGAGCAGCTCGAACCCCTCACCGTAGGCCTGCATCAGTGCGTACTCGACGCCGTTGTGGATCATCTTCACGTAGTGACCCGAACCGGTCGGTCCCATCCGATCGTGACCGTCCGGGCCGGTCGCGACCGCGTCGAAGACGGGGATCATCGCCTCGTAGGCGGGTTTGGGGCCGCCGACCATGAGCGAAAAGCCGAGTTCGGCACCGGCCGGGCCACCGCTCGTCCCGCAGTCGAGGTAGGCGGCCTCGATCGATTCGGCGCGTTCGATCGACTGTTCGAAGTGGGAGTTACCGCCGTCGACGACGACGTCGTCGTCGTCCAGCAGCGGGTCGAGCTCCTCGAGGGTCGCGTCGACCGCCGGACCGGCCGGAACCATGAGCCAGATCCGCTTTTCCTCCGGAAGACGGCCGACGAGGTCGGCGATCGAGTCGGCCGGCTCGGCCCCCGCGTCGGCGGCAGCCGCGACCGCGTCGGCGTCGAGGTCGTAGGCGACGACCTCGTGGCCCGCGGCGAGCGTTCGATCGACGACGATGCGTCCCATCCGACCGAGACCGATCACACCCAGTTGCATACCGGAACGTCGACGAGGCGGCTAGTGAGGGTTGTGGTTCCGGGGGCGGTCCGGAATCGACGGCTCCGAGGATCGGGCGCACGGATCGAGACGGTCGCCGCGACCGCGGACGCCAAGCTTTAAGCGACCGACGGGATACAGTTCGGATATGAGCGCGCTCCAGTCGGTAGTACGTGGACTGTAATCGCGCGTTCTTCTACCGCGCGAACGCGAATCGCCTACCGGCTGGTCCCCGCGACAGCAAACCATGAGCGAGGTTCCAGACAACTACGATCCCGAAGCGGCCGAACAGAAGTGGCGCGAGGAGTGGCAACGGTCGGACGTCTACAGCTACGCCGACGACGACGAGCGCCCGGACTACATCATCGACACGCCACCGCCGTACCCGACCGGAAATCTTCACATCGGGAACGCGCTGGGGTGGTGTTACATGGATTTCGCCGCCCGCTATCACCGCCTGCAGGGCGACGACGTCCTCTTCCCGCAGGGGTGGGACTGCCACGGGCTCCCGACCGAAGTGAAGGTCGAGGAGAACCGGGAGATCCACCGTACCGACGTCTCCCGCGAGCAGTTCCGCGAGTGGTGTATCGAACACACCGACGAGCAGATCGGCGCGATGAAGGAGACGATGCTGACGCTCGGCTTCTCGCAGGACTGGGACCACGAGTACCGAACGATGGATCCCGACTACTGGGGGAAGACCCAGCACTCCTTCGTCGAGATGGCCGAGAAGGGGTACGTCTACCAGGACGAACACCCGGTCAATTGGTGTCCACGGTGCGAGACGGCGATCGCCGACGCCGAAGTCGAAGCCGAGGACCGGGAGGGAACGCTCTACTACGTCACGTTCGACGGCGTCGGCAACGACGACATCGAGATCGCGACGACCCGGCCCGAACTGCTCGCTGCCTGCGTCTCGATGGCCGTCGATCCGGACGACGAGCGGTTCGAGGATCGGATCGGCGACCGCTTCGAGGTGCCGCTCTTCGGGCAGGAGATCGAACTCATCGCCGACGAGGACGTCGACAGCGAGTTCGGAACCGGCGCCGTGATGATCTGTACGTTCGGCGACAAACAGGACGTCGACTGGTGGGCCGAACACGACCTCGATCTCCGGGCGGTGTTCACCGAGGACGGCCACCTCAACGAGCTCGCCGGCGAGTTCGAAGGGCTCCCGATCGACGAGGCGAAGCCCGAGATCGCGGCCGCACTCGACGACGCTGGCTATCTCAACGCCGAGGAGCCCACCGAGCAGTCCGTCGGCTGCTGTTGGCGCTGCGATACGCCGATCGAGATCCTCTCGAAGGAGCAGTGGTTCGTCCGCGTCGATCAGGAGGAGATTCTCTCGACGGCCCAGGAGATCGAGTGGATTCCCGAGCACATGTACACCCGTCTCGAGGAGTGGACAGAGGGGATGGAGTGGGACTGGGTGATCTCCAGACAGCGCGTCTTCGCGACGCCGATTCCCGCCTGGGAGTGTGCCGACTGCGGCCACGTCCACATCGCCGAGAGCGACGAACTGCCGGTCGACCCCAACAGCGACGAGCCCGCCATCGACGCCTGTGGCGAATGCGGCGGCGACACGTGGATCGGCGAAACCGACGTGATGGACACGTGGATGGACTCCTCGATCTCGCCGCTCTACGTTGCCGGCTGGCCGGACGAGGCGTTCGAACCGGTCCAGCTCCGCGAGCAGGGCCACGACATCATCCGGACGTGGGCGTTCTACACGATCCTCCGGACGGCCGCGATCGAGGAGACGATCCCGTGGGAGCAGGCGCTCATCAACGGGATGGTGTTCGGCGAGGACGGCAACAAGATGTCGAAGTCGCGCGGAAACTTCGTCCAGCCCGAGGAGGTCGTCGACGAGTATGGCGCCGACGCCTTCCGCCAATCGATCGCGCTGGGCGGACAGCCGGGATCCGACATCCAGTTCCAGTGGAAGGAGGTCACCTCCGCAAGCCGATTCCAGACGAAGCTCTGGAACATCACGAAGTTCGCGACCGGCCACCTCGAGGAGTCGACGGCGGAGATCGAGGCCCCGGCCTACCGCGACGTCGACAAGTGGATCCTCTCGAAGTGTGCGCGGGTCGCCGAGTCGGTCGCCGCCGAGATGGACGAGTACCGCTTCGACAGCGCGCTCCGGGAACTGCGCGAGTTCGTCTGGCACGATCTGGCCGACGACTACCTCGAACTCGTGAAGGGACGGCTCTACGAGGGGCGACCCGGTGAGCGCGACGCAGCCCGCCACGCGCTCTACACCGCGCTGTCGGCGTCGCTTCGGATGCTCTCGCCGTTCGCCCCGTTTATCGCCGAGGAGGCGTGGGACCAGCTGCCGACCGACGGGAGCGTCCACGGCACCGACTGGCCGACGCTTCCGGAGACCGACGCCGATGCCGAGGCACGGGGGGAGCTGATCGCGTCGGTCGCCGCCGAGATCCGTAGCTGGAAATCCGAGAGCGGAATCGCGCTGAACGCCGAGCTGGACCGCATCGAGATCTACCTCGAAGAGGAGCGACCGATCGACACGTACGACCTGGCCGGCGCGGTGAACGGCCCAGTGTACATCGAGACGGGGACGCCGAACGTCGAGATGGCACCCGTCGGCGTCGACATCGACCACAGCGAACTCGGACCGGTGTTCCGGGAGAACGCCGGCGCCGTCGTCGGTCGGCTGGAGGCGGCCGACCCCGCGGAGCTGCGGGCCGAGCTGAACACGTCGGGACACGTCGAACTCGACGTCGACGGCGAGACGGTCACCGTCGAGTCGGAGATGTTCGACATCGTCGAACAGCAGCACGCCGAGAGCGGCGAGGAGGTCGTCGTTCTCGAAGCCGAAACGGCGACCGTACTCGTCTTCGAGTAGCGTCGACTACGGCGTCGGGAGAAACCGGATCGTCGAAACGAGGCCCTTGGCCACCGCGACGAGCAGCAACACGTAGAGCGCGTTGCCGACGGTCGAAAAGAGCAGAAACCGGCCGACTGGATAGCGGCTTAGTCCGGCGGGGATGCTCATCAGACAGCGAACGAGCGGGACGGCGTTGGTAACGCAGAGGCCGGCACCGCCGAACCGCTGGAACGTCCGGGTGACGAACTTCATTCGGCGCTTGCCGACGCGCTTTCGAACGTAGTTCGGGAGCCGCCGGAGATACGGTACCCGTCGACGGATCCCGATGAACTCGGGGCGCTCCTCGTTGAACGCCCGATACAGCGTCCACTGACCGAGCGTCGAGGCGACGACACTCCCCGCACAGACCAAAAGCAGCGACCACCCGGACGGGGAGAGGACAGCGACGTAGCCGACGAACAGCGCACCGGGAGGCGTGAACTTCCCCACGACCATTCCGTCGAAGTAGAACAGCACCAACAGAAGTGGCACGACTACCACCGGCAGGAGTGAGAGAACCACACTGACGAGGTCGATCCCGAGCACCGATACGGTAATTGAGCCGATCACACTTAAACCGATTCGCGGGCGTCACCCTTAGGCCGATTCGACGCCACGTCTCCGTATGGCTGACCGAATCCTACCGGTCAACGCGTACACGACGCTGGATCTACTCGAGGGGCGCGCGGAGGGACACGGCTTCGAGGAGGAGGCCTACGCCGTGTTGAACGTCACCTCGTCACGGGACAACCCCGACCACGTGAAACTCCAGCTCGAACTCGACAACACGGAACTGGAACGGCTTCAGCCGCACGCCGACACGGTTCGGCTGTCGGCCGCAGAAGCGCGTAAGCTGGCCGCAGCGCTGGAAGAACACGCCGAGAACGTCGAGAGGGAGGCGTGAGCGACGTCGCGACACCGAACGAATGAGTCCCCAGAGATCCGACCGAGACGGGAGTCCCGTCTCCCGCGAACTCGGCTGCTGCCCCTGCTGTGGCTATCGGACGCTGTCGCCCGGACGGCCGGGGTCCTACGAGACGTGCCCCGTCTGCGGGTGGCTCGACGACATGTACGGCTTCTACTATCCGAACGCCGAAAGCGACTACAACTACGTGTCGCTCGTCGAGGCTCGCGAGAACGTCGCGCGGTTCGGCGCGTGCGCTCCCGACGCGGTCGAGGAGACGCGCGAGCCCGACGAACCGCGCGATCCGAACCACCCGTACCAGTAGTCGTCGCGACCCGACGCCTCCGTCGATCACGGAGCGCGTTCAGTTCACCCGGCGCCGTTCGACGATCGCCTCCATCTCCGAGAGTGCGGCCCTCGCTTCGCGACGGTTCGCCTCAAGCTCCATCACCGTCTCGTCCGACAGTTCGAGGTCGGTGGCCAGGAGCAGCAGCCTATCGAGAACCGTTATCTCGAACCGCTCGTTCAACATCCCGGTACTCAACACGTCCAGGTCGCGCAGTTCGGACGGTCCGTCGGTCACGAGCGCGTCCTTTTCGGCGAGGATCCCCTCCATAACGGGGCTCCCGTCGGCCCGCGGCGGTTCGTCCAGTTGCTCGAAGATCCGCTCGATTCGGTGTATCTGTTCGACGGTGTCCTCCTTGTGGCCCGTGAACAGCGCCGCCACCTCCTCGCTCGCCGCCGCTGCTGCGAGATCGGAGTGGAGATCGAGGATCTCGAGCTCCGCGTGGTAGAGCTTCCGCAGTTCGCGCTCGAACACGTCCGCCGGCGTCGTCTCGGTCATCGGCCGTCCTCGAGCAGCATCGCTCGAAGCTGCTCCTGAATCGCCCGAGTGTCGACCTCGTCGCTCTCCAGCAGTAGCCGGATCTCCCTCGGAGAGAGTTCGTTCCCCGCCTCGAGATCCGCCAGGAGCGACGACCGGGGAAGATTCACGGCGTCGATCTCGAGATCGACGGTGTCGACGAGAATCCCGTCCGTCCGACCGGCCCGGTAGAGGGCTTCCGTGAGTAGCCACTCCGCCGGGACGGGGGCGCAGTCGGTGGACTCGTCCATCAGTGCGGTGACGCCGGTGCTGTAGAGCAGAAACGCGAGGGCGTCTCGGACGCCGTCGGCGAGCGCACGATCCTCGTCGATCGGTTGCCACCCGTCGTCGCGGGCGCCGAACAGCTTCCGTCGCTCGTCCGCCTCGAGATGTTCGAAGAGGATCGGGAAGTCGAGCAGCGAGTTGTACACCCGCTCGCGGATGTCCCGGCGCCGCTGGTAGCGTTGCTGTTTCGCGTGCTCACCCTCGTAGGCCTTCTCGCCGGTCAGCCATCGGCGGTCCTCCGACGTCAGCATCGCGTTCTTCCGACTGGTCATACTCGTCGTAGAGGTCCTGACCCACGTAAACGCGGCGATAGTATACATCTATACATATACGGTATGGGTAAATCTATTTACCCCTGTGAACGGATGGGAGGCCATGACAGCGGAAACTGAGCTGCCCCTCGTGAATCCGGGGTCGTCCTCGTGGGGCTACTCGACCGACGGAGAGTTCTTGCGAAACCAGCCGCCCGTCCGGGGGGGGTGAGGGTGGCCGAGTCGACAGCGGACGCCGTCGAATCGTATCGCGGGGAGCCGACGCGCTCGAAGCTCGTCGAGATCGCGAAATACTACCTGTTCATCGGGATCGTCGGATTCGGGGGGCCGCTCGTCCACATCGCCATGATGGAGGACGACCTGGTAGGCGAGGGGAGTCGCGAGTGGACGGACGAATCCACCTTCATGGAGGGGTTGGCGATCTGCAACATGCTTCCAGGTCCCGCATCGACGCAACTCGGGATATTCATGGGCTGGATTCGTGCCGGAAAACTGGGGGCGCTCGTCGCCGGTTTCTTCTTCATGCTGCCGACGTTCGTTCTCGTCGTCTTCTTCTCGTGGCTCTACTTCGCCTACCAGGAGGTTCCGAGCGTCGAAGCGGCCTTTTACGGCATCAATCCCGTCGTCATCGGATTGATCGTCGGTGCCGCCTGGTCGATGGCGCAGACTGCCTTCGCGGGCGGAAGAGACCACGTCGAGATCACCGTCCTCGGCGAGGAGTGGTCGATCGACTTCCTGCTCGTCGCTCTTTTGGCCGCGGCGATCGTCGCGACGGCGACGCTCGGCTCGAACCCCGTCGTTCAGTTCGTCGTCGCGGGCGTCGTCGCGGTCGCAGTGTACCGCTCGTCGTGGGTACGCGAGAACGTTCGGACCGTGACGCTGTGGGCGATCGTCGCCGCGATCGCCGTCACGGTGTTCGCTCTCCGGGATCGGCTGTTGGATCTGCTCGGTCCGTCAGCTCGAGCCGCCCTGGAAGCCAGTCCGATCTGGGAGGTTCTGGTCGTGACGTGGGCGAATCCGTGGATCCAGCTGTTCGCGTTCATGGTGTACACCGGATCGTTCATCTACGGCGGCGGCCTGGTGCTCATCCCGTTTATCGAGCTGTACGTCGTACAGGAGTTCGGCTGGATGACCGGCCGCGAGTTCGTCGACGGGATCGCCATCGGTCAGCTCTCGCCGGGACCGGTCGTGATGACGACCGCCTTCGTCGGCTACAAGCTACTGCTCGACGTCTCGGGTGGGTTGATCTGGATCGCCGTGCTCGGAGCGCTCGTCGCGACGATCGGCGCGTTCGGTCCCTCCTTCGTGTTCATCATGGGCTTTTTCCCGTACTTCGCGAAGGTTCGGGAGAACGACGTCGTCCAGACCGCCCTGATCGGCGTCAACGCGGCGGTCGTCGGGGCGATCCTCGGCGCGACCGTAACGCTCGCCGCGGAGTCGTTCGTCGACGCGTTCACCGTCGCGCTCGCGGTCGTGACGTTCGGGCTGTTCCACCGCGGCGTTCACGCCGCGTATCTCATCCTCGGCGGCGGCGCCGTCGGGATGACGTGGTTCTTCCTCGTGCTGTGAATGCTGCCCGAATCCCCGTCGCCGACGGCTACGACTCCGCGCCGAAGATCGTCCTGACGTCGGCCCACGAGTCGGCGACGTGAGCCCCGCGACAGGCGGACGGGTCGCTGTACGGATGCCGCATCAGGACCCCTTCCTTGCCCGCCGAGAGGGCGTTGGCGACGTTGCCGTGGTAGTCGTCGACGAGCGCGTCGCCGGGGAGTGTACCCTTGTCGGCGGGGACCTCCTCGTGGAAGCCGTCGTAGTGAATACCGTGTTCGTCGAGCCACGCCTTCGAGATCTCGTGGGTGTCGGGCCAGCGGTGGGTGGCGATCTCGATCCGGTAGTCGTCCGCGAGCGCGGCGAGGGCGTCGTCGACTCCCGGGCGAGGATCCATGCCGCCGAAATACCACGCCGGCCGGTCGGCCATCAGCTCGTTTATCACGTCCCCGATGTGGACGTCGTGGTCCGGGATCGGAAACGACCAGTCGTCGACGGCGTCGGGGGCGATCGAAACGCCGTAGGCGTCCTC
The DNA here is from genome assembly GCA_007122455.1 of Haloarculaceae archaeon. Taxonomy (GTDB): domain Archaea; phylum Halobacteriota; class Halobacteria; order Halobacteriales; family Haloarculaceae; genus Natronomonas. The sequence goes on from SKTU01000023.1 coordinate 14,634, forward strand.
GAGGTGGGTACAGAGCCGCGGCATCTGCTCGGCGACGACGCCGTCGAGATCGACGAGCAGCGTCGAGCCGCGAGGGAGGGGGCGGTCGGTCATCGTCGGCTGTAAGCGTCGATTCCCCTTAAGGGGCGCTCTCGTCTTCGAATACAGCTATCACACCACACAGTATTACTGGCCAGTCGTCGTAGAGCCGACCATGTCGCTTCCGGACGGTGTACACGCGTTCACGCAGACGGTCGAACAGGACGGCGTCGAGAACACGATCCACCCCTCAGCGGTCGAGACGCCGAAGGGATTGCTGCTCGTCGACGTTGGATACCGTGGATCCGAGGCACAGATCGAGGCGAACCTCGAGTCGGCCGGCTTCGAGTGGGACGACGTTCGCGCGGTCGTGTTGACTCATCAGGACGGCGACCACGCGGGAGCGCTGTCGACGATCGTCGACCGGACGAATGCGGTCGTGTACGCTCACGAGCGCTGCACCCCGTACGTCGACGGACGGATGCACCCGATCAAGATGGCCGACGGCGACCGCTACGAGCCGGTCGACGTCGACGTCGAACTCGTCGGCGGCGTCTCGTTCCGGACCGAGGCCGGCCCGATGGAGGTCGTCTTCACGCCCGGACACACGCCGGGACACGTCGTACTGTATCTCTCGGAGGCACGGTCGCTTCTCGCGGGCGACGCGCTCACCGCCGACGAATCGGGGCTACTTGGCCCGAGCGAACAGTACACCCTCGAGATGGAGGAGGCGCTCGACTCGGCGGCGGAGCTGGCGACGCGGGAGATCGAGACGGTGCTCTGTCACCACGGCGGAGTCGTCGAGGCCGACGGCGATCGGATCCGCGAGATCGTCGACTCGATGCGATAGCGATTTTCCGCGGCGGCACCAACGGCAGCTATGCGGATCGCCGTAGACGTCGACGGGGTGCTCGCGGCACGGGTCCCTGCGCTCCTCGAGTTGGCCGCCGATCGCCACGGTACCGAGATCGGCGTCGAGGAAGTCACCGACTGGACCGTGACGGTTCCGGACACCGGCCGATCGCTCCGGGAGTTCTTCGCCGAAACCGACGAGGACCCCGAACATCTGCTGGCGCTCTCGACGGTTCCCGGCGCCGTCGAGGGAATGAAACGGCTCGCCGCCGACCACACCGTCTACATCGCGACCTACCGGAAAGCCGTCGCTCGGGAACCGACGGAGCGGTGGCTCCGGGCTCACGACATCCCGTTCGACGGCTACGTTCGGGAGGTCGGCGACGGGAAGCGCGAGGTGCCCGCGGAGCTACTCGTCGACGACAGTTCTCGGACGGCCGCCACCTTCGCCGACCACCGGGGGAGGGCGCTGCTGTTCAGACGACCGTGGAACGCCGGCTCGACGCCGGAGAACGTCACGCCGGTCGACGGCTGGAAGGACGTTCTCGATCGCGTGTCGGCGATCGACGACTCCGGGTAGCCGCGCCGGATCGGCGTCGTCGTGTAGTGAACCTCGCCGGTACCGCTGGTCAGCGCGGCGTCGGCGGCCTCGGCGGAGAGTGCCTCGCGGGCGAGTTCGTTCAACGCGTCGGCCGCGGCGCGTGGAGTCGAACGGCCGAGAGCGGCTCCCACTCGGCGTGGTCTGACATCGTACGTCTCTCGCGGGGCGACGAAAATGGCGGCTTCAGCTCACACCGAAACCGTCTCGCCGAACGCGGGCGCGTCGGCGTCGTAGCCGTCACCACGAAGCGCCTCCGCGAACCGTTCGGCACGGTCGCCGTGGTTGACGAGCACCGTCGCCCCCGAGTACGCCGCGAGAAACGCCCGGAGCCCGTCCCGATCGGCGTGAGCGGAAAAGTCGTAGGCGTCGACAGTCGCGCTGACCTGGACGTGGCGGCCGCCCAGTTCGGCACTCCCGCGATCGAGAATCTCCCTTCCTGGCGTTCCCTCGACCTGATGTCCGGTGAAGCAAAGCGAGTTGACCGGATTGCCGGCGATCGCCGGCACGTACGTCATCGCTGGACCGCCGCTCAGCATGCCGGCAGTGGTGATGATCACCGTCGGCTCGTCGGCGATACGGCGCCGCTGTCCGTCTCGGCCGGTCACGACGCGCGCGTTCGACGCCGCCCGCTGGAGTGCGTCGGGATCGCGGAGGTAGTCGGGGTAGCGCCGGAGCATCTCCGTGATCTCGGTCCCCATCCCGTCGACGTAGCAGTCGATGTCGTGGGCCGCACAGACGAGCATCAGCTCCTGGGTTCGACCGATGGCGAAGGCGGGGACGACGACGGTTCCGCCCTCCCACAGCGTCGTTCGAGCGCGCTCGACGAACCGGGATTCGACGACCGCCCGGTCGTCGTGGACCGAATCGGCGTACGTCGACTCGACGACGACCGCGTCGGCGTCGGGTCGGTCGGACGTGGCCGAGACGAGACGCTGGTCGGCGGTGTGGAAATCACCCGTGTACAGCAGCCGCGTTTCGCCGTCGTCGACGAGGACGTGGGCGCTCCCGGGGATGTGTCCGGCGTCGAAGAGGGTCACGCGATGGCCGGCAGCCTCGAACGGCTCGCGGTAACCGTGGATCAGGCTGCACTCGGTGACGCGGCGGAGTTCCTCGTGGGTGAACGGACAGTTGAGCGTTCCGCCGTGGAGCTTCAGCGTGTCGCGAGCGAGGCGCATCGTCAGTTCGCGCGTCGGCGGCGTCCAGTGAATCGGCGGCCGACCGTCGCCGGAGAGAAGCGACGGGATCGCGCCGACGTGGTCGAGGTGGCCGTGGCTGACGACGACCGCGTCTGGATCGCAGTCGATCGGGTACTGTGGCGGTGTCGCGTTCTTGCTGCCGAAGTCGACGAGTAGCGCGTCGTTTATCAGAAGCGCACTGCGACCGATTTCGCGGGCACCGCCGAGGAACCGGAGCTTCACTGCCGACCGGTAGTGGCGCCGTCCGTTTGCCTCCGTCGGTTCGGTGGCGCTACTCCTCGTCGCGCATCTCCTGGAGCCGGTCGATGAGCGATTCCTCGGAGGAGTCGAACTCGAACTCGACGCTGCCGTCGTGGTCGTTGGCGTGGACGTCGACTGCGTTACCGTCGTCCGTCTCGATGCTCTGATCCGTCTGCTCTGACTCGTCGTAGCTTCCGAATCCCATACCGATAGAAGGGACGCCGGACGGAAAAGGGCCGTGGGCTCAGTCGGTCCGGTAGCGCCGAACCTGAAACGTCGCGTAGCCGCCGTAGGCGATCTCGAGGGCACCGAGCCACCAGTTCCACCGATCCGCGGGACCGCCGCTCGGGGCGTCCGCCAGTTCGTCGATCAGGAACTCATTCGAGAGTTCGACGCCGGCGTCCGTTCGATACCGATCGCTGTCGGCGAGGTCGCGAGCCTGCCGGGCGACGGCTCGGCGCTCGGCCGGCGATCCTCCGAACCGCTCGAGCGCCTCCGTCAACGTCTCCGGATCGACGGACATGGCTGAAGTTGGGAACCGGACGGCTTGAGTGACTCGCCGGATGCGAGCGGCTGCGCCCCACTGAGATCACCGACGCCTACTCGAACTGCACGTCGGCTCGCTCGTGGAGCTCCCCGAAGAGCCACCCGGCGTGTTCGAGGGCGTACTCGCGGTGGGACTCCTCGATGTAACCGATGGCGTCCTCCAGCAGGATCGGCCGATAATCCCGCAACCCGGCGCTGCCGGCCGTGTGGAGGACGCAAACGTTCGCGAGCGTTCCACAGAGCAGCAGGTCGTCGACGCCGTGACTCTCGAGATACCCTTCGAGTCCGGTTCGGTAGAAGGCGTCGTAGCTGTGTTTTTCCACCACGAGCTCGTCGTCGCGGGGCGCGAGCTCCTCGACGATTTCGGCGTCCCAGCTCCCCTCGAGAACGTGTTCACCCCACCGGTCGAACTCGTCGTAGTAGTGGTTCCCCTCGAACTGTTCGGGCGGATGGACGTCACGGGTGAAGACGACGTGTGCGTCGGCGTCACGGGCGTCCTCAAGCGTCGCCGCGATGGGCTCGATCGCCCGTTCGCTCCCGGGGGCGTACAGCGAACCCTCGGGATGACAGAAGCCGTTCTGCATGTCGACGATCACGAGTGCGGTGCTGTCGGGATCGAACTGCATACGTGACGTTCGGGTCGAAGCCCAAAACGGTTCGCCCACGTCGAGTAGGTTTTTGCCGACGCGAACTGATGGGTGGATAATGCGTTCGCGTCCCCTCACAGCAGTTTCGATCGCCCTTCTCCTCTGTCTGGCCGGCTGCACCGTCGGCTACCAGGGCGAACCGGCGATCGAACAGACGCCGGACCATCTCGATCCGGATCGAGACGCCCTCGGCTACGTCGACGGCTACTGGTACGACGACGAACTCGACATCGACCCGTCCGACGGACTCACCGACACCGAGCAGGAGGCGATCGTCTCACGGGCGATGGCGCGGGTACAGCTGCTCCGGGGAGCGGAGTTCGATCGACGGGTGCCGGTGGAGCTTGTGACCCGCGAGGAGTTCCGCGAGCAGTATCCGCGAATCGGCGAGCGGAACGTCAGCGACGCCGCCAACAGGCTCGACAACGTCGAACACGAGGCGCTACTTCTGGTCGGGCCGCAACGGGACGTCTCCGACGTTCGCGCTGGCAACCGTGGGGACAACGTGCTCGGCTTCTACAGCCCGAGTCAGGAGCGGATCGTCGTCGTCAGCGAGCGGGAACCCGCCACCTTCGACGACGAGCTGACGCTGGCCCACGAACTGCTGCACGCGCTGCAGGATCAACAGTTCGGCCTCGAGTCGCCGGGGGGGCCGACGACCGACGGGACGAACGCTCGAAACGGGTTGATCGAGGGAGAGGCCGTGCTGGTCGAGCAACGGTACGAGCGGTACTGTGAGACCGAGGAGTGGCAGTGCGTCGGCGACGACACCGGATCGACGGGCAGCATCGGCCCGGAGTTCCACTTCGGCGTCTACTTCCTCGGGTTCTTCCCGTACGCCGAGGGTCCGTCGTTCGTCGAGTACCACGAACAGCGCCACGGCTGGGAGGCGATCGACGAGATGCACGCCGTACCGCCGACACGATCGAGCGAAATCGTCTACCCCGCGACGTACGGCGAGGCGCGGACCGACGTGACGATCGAGGACCGAAACGGGAGCTTCGAACGCATCGAACCGTCGGACACCATAGAGTACGCCTCCGTGGGACAGGCGGGCGTGACGACGATGTTCGTCTATACGCTGTACGACGGGTACAACGAGTCGGCCGTCGTCGACTCGAGGGAGTTCTTCAACGTCGACGAGAGCGGCGATCTGGACGACCGGCGACCGTTCACCTACGATATCGGCTACGCGGAGGGTATCGAACACGACCGGCTCCACGCCTACGCCGACGACGGGGGGACCGGTTACGTCTGGCGTCTCGGCTGGAACGACCGGGCGAACGCGACGCAGTTCGCCGACGGCTACGACGAGCTGATCGCACACTGGGGCGGCGACGTCGTCGCGGAGGGCGACAGAACGGTGTTCGAAATCGAGGCGGGAAGTCCGTTCGCCGGTGCCGTGTGGATCGATGTCGACGGGACGGAGGTGACGATCGTCGGGGCGCCGACCGTCGAGGAGCTCGGCGAGGTGTACGCGCCGGCCGCGAACGCGTAGCTTTTTCGAGTCGCCGCGTAACTCTCCGATATGTTCGACGTCGTTTCCGAGGACGCCATCGCCGAAGGGCGGGCGACCGACGCGTACTTTCTCCGCACCGAGGAGGCACTGGAGGCAGCCGGTCGCAACCCCCACGTCGTCGCTGAGGTGACCGCCGACCAGTTCCCGACGGGCGAGTTCGAACTGTTCGCGGGCGTGAAAGACGCCGCCACGTTGCTCGCGGGACGGGACGTCGACGTCGACGCCATCCCGGAGGGGACGCTGTTCGACGGTGGGCCTGTGATGCGGATCGAGGGACCGTATCTGGAGTTCTGTCGGCTGGAGACGTCGCTCCTCGGCTTTCTCTCCCATCCGTCGGGGATCGCGACCGCGGCGCTGGAGACGCGACACGCTGCCCCCGACACGCCGATTCTGAGCTTCGGCGCTCGCCACGTTCACCCCTCGATGGCGGGGATCGTCGACCGAAGCGCGGTGCTGGCCGGGATAGACGGCTTCTCGCACGTCGCCGCCGGCGATCTCATCGGCAGGGACGCCTCCGGAACGATGCCGCACGCACTCATGATCTGTTTCGGTCCCGGAAACCAGGAGGACGCCTGGCGGGCCTTCGACGAGGCAGCGCCGGCCGACGTTCCGAGAGTGGCGCTCTGTGACACCTACGACGACGAGGTCGACGAGGCCGTCCGGGCCGCGGAGTTGGGGTTCGACAGCGTCCGACTCGACACGACCGGATCCAGACGCGGCGACTTCCGGCACATCGTCCGCGAGGTCCGCTGGAAGCTAGACGTCGCGGGACACGGCGACGTCGACATCTTCGTCAGCGGCGGTCTGCGACCGGCGGATCTCCTGGAGCTTCGGGACGTCGTCGACGGCTTCGGCGTCGGGTCGACGATCTCGAACGCCGAGCCGGTCGACTTCGCGCTGGACATCGTCGAGGTCGAGGGGACGCCCGCCGCGAAGCGCGGAAAGCTCTCCGGCAAGAAGGACGTCTACCGAACGCCCGACGGTGGCCACCACGTCGCGCTGGCGGATGGCCCGAAACCCGAAGACGGGGAGGCGCTTCTCGAACCGGTCGTTCGGGACGGGGAGATCGTCGCCGACTTCGATCTCGAGACCGCCGCGGAGCGAGTCGTCGCCGATGCCGAGCGGATCGGGTTCCGGAACAGTCAGCAGTGGTGAACCGACCGAACGGCTTAACCCCCGTCACCGGATAAAAACCGATGGCAGAGGGTGCCCGGTCCCCGTGGACACAGTCCATGAGGAAAGTCCCCCCACCGTCCGGGCAGGTGACCGGGCGCAAGCCCGGAGCGGGAGACCGCTGGCTCTGGAACAGAAACGAGACCCCTCCGCGTGACCGATGAGGCGTGCGAACCGACCCGCAAGGGAAGGGAGATAACCCGCCGAGGGCCGCGCGGCCGCAAGGCCGCGGTTCGAGCGAGCGGCAGTACGCCGCGAGCCACGCAGCGCGGAGAACGGATGGAACGGCGAATCCTCACCGGTGCAAGCCCGTCGCAACTGGTAGCCCGGACACGCGACGGGTGCTCAGCCGAATGCCGGGTGTAAACAGAAGGGGGCTTACTACCCTCAGCCGACTTTCGTGACGAGCGGAGCGGCCGCCGGACGGCGTACGTTCACGGAAGCTCAGCTCCGACGATTTCGAACCGCGCACCGCCACAGCGCCCCTCACACAGACGGATCTCCCACCCGTGATCGTCGACGACCCGCTGGACGATCGCCAGACCGAGCCCCGTCCCGCCGGCGGCAGTCGAGTAGCCGCTTTCAAAGATCCGATCGCGGGCCTCGGATGCGACGCCCGGACCGTCGTCGGCGACGTAGAACCCCGGCTCGTCGTCGAGTTTGCCGACGGTAACGGTCACCGCCCCACCTCCGTGTTCGACCGCGTTCCGGAACAGGTTCTCGAACAGCTGCCGTAGCTGACTCCGGTTCGCTCGGATCGACAGGTCGCTCTCGACGACGAGCGTCGCGTCGACCGTCTCGACGGTGCGCCAGCAGCGATCGGCGACCGTCGCGAGCGCGACCGACTCGACGCTGTCGCCCGACGTCCCCTCGCGAGTGAGCGCCAGGAGCTCCTCGAGCAACGTCTCTATTCGAGAGAGTGCCCGATCGACGTCCGCCAGGTGCTCGCTGGAGCACTCCTCGCGAGCGAGCTCCAACCGCCCCATCGCAACACCGAGAGGGTTCCGGAGATCGTGGCTCACGACGCTCGTGAACTCCTCGAGCCGCTCGTTCTTCCGCGTCAACTCCCGCTCCCGGTCGAGCTGTTCGAGTGCGACAACGACGTTTCTCGCCAGAACCCCGCCGAGCGCCACGTCGTGCTCGTCGAATACACTCGGCTCGGTCGAGCCGACGACCAGGATCCCATGGTCGTCGAGGGGGAGATTGAGCTGGCTGCGGATTGTCGTCTCCTCGTTGTGAACGTTGGGGTCGTCGCGAACGTCGTCGATCGCCCCTGCCACCCCTCGTTCGTAGGCGCGCCACGTGATGCTCTCGCCGCGCGTGTACGTCGGCGGCGCGCCGGCGAGATCGATCGCCGCCTCGGTCGAGGCGACCGGTACCAGTGCGGCCTCGGCATCGTCGTAGAGATAGACCGTCCCGCCCTTCAGGCCGAGGACATCGTTCGCCGCCTCGACGCCGATCGACGCGACGGCCGCACGATCGTCGGCCGTCAGCAGCGCCCGCATCGAGGTGTGTAGCGCTTCGAGCTGGCGTTCGCGCTCCTCGCGCGCCGTGGAGCGGTCGGCGCAGCACCCGTCGACGGCGTCGGCGATCCGTGCTGCGAGCAGTTCGAACCCGAATCGCTTCGGGAGACACTCAGTCACGCCGGCGTCGAGCGCGTCGGCCGCCGTCGCGCCGGTTCCCCGATCCGTATACAGGGCGAGCGGGATCGCGACGTCGTCGTGGAGCTCCCCGAGAAACGAGATTCCGTCTTCGTCCGGCAGCTCGTAGCCGGAGACGGCGCAGTCGAACTCGTCGGTGGCGAGGCGGTCGCGTCCTCCCTGAGCGCTCGTCGCCGTGACGACCTCGAAGCGGTCGTCCTCGTCCTCGAGACGCTTCCTCGCTTCGTCGGCGAACTCCGGATCGGCATCGACGTGGAGGATTCGGACGGTCTCCCTCGTGGCGTTCATTCGGATCGGTAGTGAGAGTACGATGCTATGGAGGCCTAATAACCGTACGGGTCCCCCAGTCGCCACCGCCTCGAACGGACCGGGACGCTACGCCCGACTGCTCTCCATGCGGATGTCCAGCTCCTCGAGCAGCTCTCGGGCCTCCTCGCGCTTCTCGTGGTGCTCTTCGAGGAACGCCCGCATCAGCTCGGCGGCCTGCTCCTTGCAGTCGCCGCAGAGCCGCTCGCCACCGACACACTCCTCGTACACCTGGGCGGCGAACTCGTCGTCGTCGTTCGCGAGGAGATAGGCGTACAGCTCGTACACCGGACAGTCGTCGGCCTCGCCGCCGAGCTCCCGCTGCGCTTCGGCGGTCTCCCGGCCACCGGTCGTGGCGGCTCTCACCTTCTCGTAGCCGTCCTCGGGGTCGTCCAGAAGCGAAATGTGCGACGCCGGGATCGAGGAGGACATCTTCCCGCCGGTGAGCCCGGACATGAACCGGTGGTAGATCGACGACGGTGCGATGAAGCCGTATCCGCCGTGGTCGAGTTCGATCTCCCGGGCGAGCTCCTCGGCCGCCTCGCGGTCGAGCTCGAAGCTGTCGATGTGGCCCTCGTAGACGCGTTTTTCGCCGTCGATCGCCTCGATGAGCGCCTCGAACGCGCCGTCCGTCGCGTTGCGATCGAAGAACCGGACCCGCGGACGAAGCGGCTCCTTGCCGCCCGCTTCGAGCGTCTCGATCGTCGATTCGCGGGCGGGCGACTCCAGTTCTGACTCGCGGAGCCACGCGGCTGCGGCCTCGGATCGGACGTCGTCGTCGGTCGAGAGCGCCTCGTAGGCTCGCCGGACCAGCGCCCGCTCGTCGTCGTCGAGCTCGAAGCTCGCGTACGCCTCGGTGACCTTGAAATAGCGCGTTCGGGCCGCGAGATCCCTGGCGAGCCGAACGTGCGGGTCCTGATCCGGGCCGACGGGGATCACCGTCGGTTTCGGCTCCTCGAGCTGCGGGTAGAGGATGTCGGCCATCTGCGTGACCACCGACTGCATGTGGGAGACGCTCGTCTCGCCGTCGAATCCGTATATGCCCTGAAACTCCGAGAACCTCGCCTTGGCGCCGAGCTCGAACGCGAGGTTCTGAACGTCTATGTTCTCGGATTGACGGTAGAGCGTTCCCGCCTCCGGATCGAAGCCGAGCGCCAACAGTGAAAGCAGGTAGTTCCTGGCGTGTTCGTCGATCTCGTCCCAGCTCAACCCGCGGGCGGCGTTGGCTTCGAGGTCGGCGATCAGTCCGTAGGCGTCCCCACCCTGCTGTTGGTGCCAGATCAACTCGTCGAAGACGAGCTTGTGACCGATGTGGGGATCGCCGGTCGGCATGAACCCCGACAGCGCGGCGAACGGCTCGCCGTCCCGCATCGCCTCGGCGACGGGGCGGTAGTCCCGGTGACCGAAGATGACGCCGCGGCGCATCAGATAGTGTGGCGACGGGACGTCGGCGAGCAGGTCGTCGAACTCCTCGATGCCGAACTCCTCGAAGAGCTTCCGGTAGTCGGCGACCGTCGAGGATCCCCACGGGTCCAGAGCGACGTCGTCGACCGACCCGCCGTCGGCTATCGGTTCGTCCGTACCGCCTTCGGCGTCGTCGTTCGCCGGGGGGAGCTCCTCGCTCATGGGCGTACGTGAGGTGGGTCGGCCCAAAAACGGTTCGCTCCGAGGCGGTTCACGGCGTGAGCCGGGCGACCGACAGCCACCGGACTCGCTCGCCGTCGACGAGCGCGAACACCATCCGCTTGCGAACGCCGTGGGCCAACCGAACGTCGAGCGCCAGCTCGCTGGGAGCGAACACCCGATCGACGGGGACAACCCGGACGAGCAGCTCGGAGTGGCCCAGCGACGAGACGTCCTCGACCGCCTCGTACGTGCGGAAGTCGGTGCCGAACTTCAGCCCTGTTTTCGGTACCACCCCGCGCTCGCGAAGCTCACGATAGGCGACCAGCCGCCGGTCGAACCGGTCGGCCTCGTCCGCTCGAGCGCGGGCTCGAAGCCGTTCGGCGCCGCCGTCGACCTCGAGACACCCGGTTTCGGCGAGATACACCGCCTCCAGGAGCGACAGCTGGAGCGGTCCGTCCTCCCCGGAGAGCGGTTGCCCGTAAAAGCCGCGTCGGTAGATCGCCTCGGGGGGGTCCCAGCAGAGCACCCGATCGCCGAGGACGGTGCCGTCGACGGGGGCGTCGAGCGAAAACGAACTCGAACCGGAGATCTCGACCGACTCGGTTTCGAGGTAGGTGATCTCGCTTTCCTCGTCGACGACGGCGACGACGGCGTCCCCGATCGAACTCGCCGGGACGTCAGTCCGCTCGCTGACGACGCGGATCCGGTGTTCGACCTCCCCGTCCCACGGTCCGGTACCCCGCGGATGCACGACGAAATCGATACCCTCCGGCTCCTCGACCCACCCGTTCCGGGCGGGCGAGAGGTAGAATCCCCGATCCCGGAGGTCCTTGTAGACGACGAACGGGACGAGGATCTCGTCGTTGGCGGCGAGGAAGGCTCCGAAGTCGCTGCCGTCGACCGCGTCGAGATCCCCCCGATAGAGCAGGTGAGCCGCCTCGACGCGGGAGAGAACGACTCCGTCGCCACGCGGCCGGCCGTAGCCGCGCGCGTCGTAGAACCGTTCCCGCCCGTTCGCGCCGACCTCGACGATCCCGTCGACGAGCGTTCCCTCCATGAGACCACATGGCGGCTGCGGTGGCATAGCCGCTACGATCAGTAGCGCTCGCAGGTCGCGTCGAGACAGCGACGGCCCGACTCCGTCTCGAACGCCGGCAAACCGCAGTCGCACTCCCCGTCGACTGTCCCCGTCGGGACGACGAACGCCGCATCGCAGTCGGAGGCGCCCTCACAGCTCGCGACCAGGGTCCGTCGACGCTCGATCCCCAGCGTGCCGCTGCAGTCGGGGCAGTCCCAGACGTCGTCGAACCGCTCGGCGACCGCGTCGTCCAGCGACGCACAGTCGCGATCGAGACAGAGCTCGAAGACGTCGCCGCGCTCCACCCGAAAGTGAGGGAGTCCGCACGCAGACGTGCTGTCGAGGACGGTCGCGTCCCCGGGGAGCGGGAACTGTTCGCCACAGTCCAGACAGACGACGCCGTTCGATCGAACGAGCTCTCCGCCGCAGCGACACGTTCCGACCGGCTGGCCCGCGACCGTGGCGTCGAGAGTCCGGACGGTGGCGTCCTCGAACTCGACGGAGAGCGTCTGTTCGCCCTCGGTCGCGAGCACGCGAGTCGGCTCCCGCGTCAGCGCCAACGACGCCGGACGGGTGAGCCACGCGACCGGCTGGTAACCGTCGACGTCGTGGACGAGCACCGTGTCGTCGGGTTTTATCACCACGAGGAGACGACCGCGGAGCCGGCGCGTTCGCTTGCCATCGAACCGAACCGCACAGTCGCCGAATATCGTTCGCACACCACCGATGGTCCCGTTTTGGTACTTAGCTTCGAGGGAGCGTGATCGACAGCGATCCTACGCGGTTCGTCGGCGTCGACGTCGGCGAACCGCGACGCCGATGGCGGCGACGAGGAGAGCGATTCCGGTGAGTGCGACGACCGAGTAGCCCGCGGCGACTACGGCGAGGTCGGGGGTGCGACGCCACGCGATGGTGCCGACGCCGCGGAGGAATCGGAGCGCCATTACGACGAGGAGAACGGTCGGAACGACGTATTTCACGAGCGGAACGACGATCGACGTGCCGAGCTGTTCGCGGACCGTCGCCGTGGGCTGATACCACGCGAAGATCGCGACGAGGGCGATCGCCGAGAGCGGTAATCCCAGCGTACCGACCGTCGAGTCGATCACGTCGAGGAACGGGCGTCCGAGGACGGCGAGCTCGAACGCGCTGTAGCTGAGTGCCGACGGCAGCCCAGCCAGCAGGATCAGGCCGGTGACGACGACACTCGCCGTCCGGCGCGACCAGTCGGTCGTCCGCAGCGCCGCGGCGACGCCCACCTCGAGCATCGAGACGGACGGCGCGATGGCGGCGACGAACAGCAGTCCGAAGAAGAGCAGCCCGACGGCGGTTCCGAACGGCATCGCCTCGAAGGCGGCGGGCAGCGTCACGAACGCCAGTTCGGTCCCCATCGTCGGCTCCAGTCCGAACGAAAAGACGATGCCAAAGATAACCAGACCGGCCAGCATCGCCACGGCGAGGTCGGCGACTGCGATCATCACCGAAGCCCGGGGGACGCTCTCGTGGGCGCCGAGGTAGCTCCCGTAGGTCAACAGCACGCCCATGCCGACGGAAAACGAGAAGAACACCTGACCGAAGGCGGCGCTCCACAGCAGCGGATCGGTGAGGACGGAGAGATCCGGGGTGAGGAAGAACCGAACGCCGTCTGAGAATCCCGGAAGCGTCGCCACGTAGACGAGCATCCCGACGAGGATGACGAAGACGAGCGGCACCAGCAGTTTCGCCATCCGTTCGATCCCCGACGTCACGCCGAGGGAGACGATCGCGCCGACCACGAGCGTCGTGACGAGGAAGAACGCGAGCGGCCGGTACGTCGAAGTGAGACCCTCGAACGTCGTCGCTGAGCCGGTCGCCGTCCCCGCGAGGAAGGCGAGCACCCAGCCGGCGATGACGAGATAGTAGCTCAACACGGCGAGAACCGAACCGCCGACGAGCCAGCCGATGACCTCGAACCGTTCGTCGACCTGTCTGCAGGCCGTGACGACGTCCGCGCGGAGCGACCGACCGACGGATATCTCCATGATCATGAGGGGAACGGCGAGCGTGAACGCCGCGATGAGATACGGAACGAGGTAGGCGCCGCCGCCGTTCGAGCCGACGACGGCCGGAAAGCGCCAGACGTTCCCGAGTCCCACCGCAGCACCGATCGCCGCCAAGAGGAAACCGAGACGGGACGACCACTGCTCCATAGAGAGCCCCTCACGGAGGAGCGAAAAGAAGCTTTGCTCGGAGGCGCCGCTCGCCAGAAGCGTTCCCGGAAGCGGCACTCACCGTCTCACGCTGAGGACCGGAAGAAAAGAGTCGAGATCAGCCGAGAACGTATTCGAGCTTCGGGTACCGGTCGACGAGTGCCTGGCCGTCGATCTCGTAGTTCTCGATGTAGGCGTCGAGCCCGAGGATGCGACCGGCGCCGAAGGCCGCGACCGCGAGGAAGACGAGCATGTACGCGAAGTCGCCGTTGATCAGCCCGTGGGCGACGTCCCAGTTGGCGAGGTAGAACGTCGCCATCATCGTGGCGCCGAAGAACGCCGCGAGGCGAACGGCGGCACCGATGATGAGGCCGAGGCCGATCGCGAGTTGGCCGAACGGGACCGCGACGTCGATGAACGCCAGCGCCGCCGGCGTGCCGGCGATCCAGAGGAACTGATCGACGAGCGGACCGCCGTTCTCCGGCACCGCGTGCGCCAGATAGCCGTACGCGCTGAAGCCGCCGCCGAGCAGTTTGTCGAGACCCGCGTTCAGGAACGCGACACCCATCATGAGTCGAAGCGCGAGGACGAACCACGCGCTGAGCCCGTGGGCTCTTCCCGTGACGGTGATACCACCGAGTTTGCTTTCGAAGACGTTCGGACCGAAACCGCGGTTTTCTATCGCCATATATATCCTCTCACATTCGTGTAAACGAAGCGGAAGGTGATATAAAAGGAGGCGCGTTCCAGAATTCTGGGAAAGCGACGTTTCGAACCGTTCCGAGCGAGAATTGTCGGGATCATCCCGTCGACGTATCATTGATAAATGGTGCCAAGCGACGTAGCTGTCGGACGAACTAAGAGCGCACCGGTCGAGACGACGGGTATGTCGATGCTACACACGCCGCAGACGGAACGGTTGCTCGAACTGACGACGCCCGACGGCGACGAACTGCTCCGGGAGATGGAGGCTCGCGCCGATCGAGAGGGGTTTCCGATCGTCGGTGCGGAAGTCGGCGCCGTCCTCCGCCTGTTGGCACGGACGACCGGCGCCGAATCGGTGTTCGAGTTCGGCTCCGGCTTCGGCTACTCGGCGTACTGGATCGCCCCCGCCGTCGGACCGGACGGGCTGATCGTCCTCACGGAGGTCGACGCCGACGAGCTCGACGACGCGCGGACGTACTTCGAGCGAGGCGGTTACGACGATCGAGCCAGCTTCGAACTCGGCGACGCGATGGAGATCGTCGAGCGCTACGACGGGCCGTTCGAGATGGTGCTGCTCGATCACATGAACGCGGACTACGTCGACGCCTTCGAGATCGTTCGCGAGAAAGTCCCGGAGGGCGGCGTCGTGATCGCCGACAACGTCCTCAAATCCTCGGAGACGCTTCCCGAGGACATCGAGACGTACATGCGCGGTGGCGACCCCGCCCGCGGTGGGACGACGCCGGCCGAACTGACCGACTACTTCCGACACGTCCGCGACGACCCCGACTTCGAGACGACGCCGATCCCGGTCGGCGACGGGCTGTTCGTCTCGGTCCGGATCTGAGCGGGGATGCGTTCTTTGCCGCTCGCGCGTAACACCGTCCGATGGCGACGCTTCCGGAACCAGTGTCGATCGGCGGGCTGGAGCTCCCCAACCGGCTCTATCGGGCGCCGCTGCTCGAATGCGCCGGTAACGACGCCGAGACGGTCGACCGGCTGATCGCCGAACTCGAACCGGCCGCTGCGTCGGGGGCGGGACTCGTCTGTCAGGGCGCGACGATCGTCCGCGGCGAGGGGGGGTGTGCGGCACCGAGGATGACCCGCGTTCACGATCCGGAGTTCGTCGCCCGCCTCGAGAAGCTGACCGACCGAATCCACGACCATGGCACCGGGATTGTCATCCAGCTCGAACACGGCGGACTCAGGAGCATGGAGACGTGGCACGCCGGCTACCGTCGCGAGCGGCCCGGGCTCGAACAGCTCGCCGTCTCCCGGCCGCCGCTCCAGCTCCGAGCGCTCGACCGCCTCGGACTGCTCGATCTGTCGCCGCGAGTGCTGTCGACGGACGACGTCTACGGGCTGGCCGCGGATTTCGGTCGAGCCGCCGAACGGGCGGTCTCTGCCGGCTACGACGGGGTCCACCTGGCCGGAGCGAACATGGGCATCGTCCAGCAGTTCCTCTCGCCGTTTTACAACCGCCGCGACGACGAGTTCGGCGGGGGCCTCCTCGATCGACTCCGGTTTCTCGAACTCGTCCACGACGAGATCCGCGAGCGAGCCGGCGGCGTTCCGCTCATGACGAAGGTGCCGTCCGAGACGGTCGCCCCGCGGTTCGTTCGCCGGCATCTCACCGACGAGGACGCGGTGACGATAGCCGTCGAGCTCGAATCGATCGGCTTCGACGCCGTCGTCCCGGTTCGAACGTCGACGTTCTGGGACATGAGTATCGTTCGCGGCGAGTTCCCGGCTCGCGCGTGGAGCGACGATCGGTTCGAGGACGGCTACGCAGCGGCGTTCGGCTACCGCCGAAAAGGGATCACCCTTTTAAACCGACTGCAGGCGCGACGGTTCCCGACCGAGCACGGCTGGAACGCCGACCTCTGTCGAGCGGTGAGGGCCGAACTCGACATCCCGGTTCTGCTCGAAGGGGGAGTTCGAGAGCGGGCACGGATGGATTCGCTGCTCGGTGACGCCTGCGATCTGGTCGGGATGGCCCGGCCCTTTTACGCGGAGCCGCGGCTCCCAGCGCGCCTGCTCGGGGAGGGTGACGCCGAGGCGCTCTGTGAGAGCTGCAACAACTGTACGGTGCCGCAGATCACCGGCGCGGACGGAGTCTGTCGGACGCCGAGCGTGCTCGCACGGCGAGGATCGCTCGAACGGCGCGGCGCATACCGACGCGAGCGGTGAGCGCTGCGCGATCGCCCCACTCATAGGAAGTACGTAGCCGACCGGATATTTCGTGGTCGTCGATTCGGTTCCGTCTCTCAGAGTTGGATTCCGATTCTACGAACCTCTAGGACACTCCCTATCAGTCCCGACGTTCGAACCGATGGCGGACGACCTCGGCGCCGTCGTCCCACTCGAAACTCCCGTGGGCGCGCTGGAGGATCTCCCTGTACTGCTCGAGGTCGCGCGCGCCCTCTGCGCGGGCGTCGGCGTCGGTGAGATCACCGAGCGTCCGACTCTCGACGGCGGTCACCTCGAAGGTCGAATCCTCGATCGTGAATCGGTCCCCGACGTCCGCGTAACGTTGCCCACGGTGGATCTGCGTCACCTTGCCGTCGAGGGCCTGCGTTCGCATCCGCTCGCTCGGCAACAGCGTATCGGGATCGAGATCGGACATACCGATCGAACGGACCGAACGGGGAAAACGGTTCGTGCCGAAGCGGCGCACGGACCGAGGGTCGCTCGCGAACGCCCGACGACGCTGGGCTTTTCTACACGGCCCACGACGAACAGGTATGAGCACCGTCGAGGAGAAGCGGGACGCCGCGCGCGAGGATCTGGCAACGCTCGACGGCGTCGTCGTCGCCTTCTCCGGCGGGGTCGACTCGTCCGTCGTCGCGGCGCTCGCCCGCGACGCCCTGGGCGCCGACGCCGTCGCCTGCACCGCAAAGAGCGAAACGCTGCCGGCCGCCGAACTGGACGACGCCAGCCGCGTCGCCGAGGAGATCGGGATCCGCCACGAGATCGTCGAGTTCTCCGAGCTGGAGAGCGACGCGTTCGTCGAGAACGACGACGAGCGCTGCTATCACTGCCGAACGATGCGGCTCGGAAAGATGTTCGAGACGGCCCGAAAGCTGGGGATCGACACCGTCTGCGACGGGACGAACGCCTCCGATCCCGGCGAGGGACACCGACCGGGGCTCCGTGCCGTCGAGGAGCTGAACGCCTACTCGCCGCTACTCGAGCACGGGATCACGAAGGAGGAGGTTCGAGAGATCGCCCGCAGCTACGGCCTCTCCGTCGCGGATAAACCGTCGATGGCGTGTCTCTCCTCGCGAATCCCGACCGGTCTCGCGGTGACCGAGGAGCGGCTCAGTCGGGTCGAGAAGGCCGAGGAACTGCTCCGAACGTGGGGGTTCGACCAGTTCCGCGTCCGGGACCACGACGGGTTGGCCCGGATCGAGATCGGCGCCGACGAACTGCCCGCGGCGCTGACGCCGGAGTTCGCCGCGACGGCGCGGGATCACTTCGACGACCTCGGCTTCGATCACGTCACGCTGGATCTGGAGGGGTACCGAACCGGCAGCGTCTCGCCGGCGTCCGAATCCGTCGCGGACGTTCTCGACGCCGAATACCCGACCGACTAGAGCCAGTCGGTCGCGTTCTCGCGAACCACGTCGATTCGCCCGTCGGAGACCTCGAACTCGTTGACTGCGCAGTTGTTCTGGCTGTGTTCGGTGAGCGCCTCCGGAATCGACATTCCCTTGGCGTGGCCGAGCAGGAGGTGGAGCGGGCCCCCGTGGGTGACGACGAGCATCGTCTCGCCGCGGTAGTCGTCGACGATCTCGGAGAACCGGCGAGTGACGCGATCGGCCATGTCGGCGTAGGACTCGCCGCCCTCGGGGACAGTGTGGGGGTTCCGGCGCGCCCGTTCGCTCAGACCGTAGTCGGGGAACCGGTCGTCGACCTCCCCGTAGGTGAGTCCCTGATAGACGCCGAGGTTCCGCTCGCGCCAGTCGGGTTCGTGGCTGACGGGTGCCGACGACGTCGGCGTTCCGTCGGCAGCCTCGAGGACGATGTCGGCGGTCTCGATCGTCCGGGTGAGATCGGAGACGAAGACGCGATCGAAGCTGTACGCGTCGGCGAGCCACTCGCCTGCTGCCGCGGCCTGCTCGCGGCCACGCTCGTTCAGCGGTACCGGCGCCCATCCCTGTAATCGTTCGGTCCGGTTCCATTCGGTTTCACCGTGCCTGACGGCGACGACGCGGGTCATGGATATCCATATTTCATCTCGACGTATCAGCCTTCCCCAACCCGAACACCGAACACCCAGCGAGCCGAACTGGGGGTATGGCGACGACCGACGGCGTGGACCTCCCGCGACGGCTCCGCGTGGAACTCCTCGGCGTCGCTACGCTCGTCGGCGTCGGCCTCGCAGTCGGTACCGCCGTGGTGGCCGTCGAACCGCGTCGGTGGGCGGTCGGTGCTGCCGCCGCGACCGTCGTCCTCTTCGTCGCCGTTCGGGCCGGGCTTCCGCGGAACCACTCGCCGAGCGGTGGCGAGATTCGACCGACGATCGGGAGCGCGAACGCGGTGACGCTCCTCCGCGGCGGCGCGATCTGCGCCGTCGCCGGCTTCGTCCTCGCCGAACCCGCGATCGCGTGGCTCCCCGCCGCGCTGTACGCCGTGGCGGTGGGACTCGACGCCGTCGACGGGGCGATCGCCCGGCGAACCGAGCGAACGGTGCTGGGAGCGCGGCTCGACGGAGGCGTCGACGCGTACGGGGTCGCGGTCGGTGGTGCAGCTGCAGTGGCGCTCGGCGGGGTTCCGGCGTGGTATCTCCTCGCCGGTGCCGCGTGGCCGATCTACGCGGGAGCGCTGTGGATTCGACGTCGACGCGGACGGCCGCTGTACGAACTGCCGCCGAGCCGCCTGCGTGGACCGATCGGTGCAGCGCAGATGCTCGTGATCGTTGCCGCGCTCGCACCGGGCGTCGACGGCCGCCCCGTCGCCGTCGCGGCCGCGATCGCGCTGGTTCCGCTCCTCGTCGGATTCGGCCGCGACTGGGCGGCGGCGCCGGGGCGGTGGCCGGTTCACGGCCCGCGACGGGAGTGACAGTCGACCAGGTCCGGATGGTCGGGGCGTTCGACCGGATCGCCGCGACGGGCCGCCTCGCGGGTCGCCTGCCAGCCCCGGTGGCGCCGGTGAACGAGTACCGGAACGGCGTCGAGATCGAGCACGCGAGCGATGGCGAGTCGGTGTTGACCGTAACACCGCCAGTAGAGACCGCCGTCGGGACCGACGTCGACGTTTATCTCGTCGAGAACCGTCGCCGAGCGGTGGTAGCCGTTCTCCCGGATCGAGTCGTACAGCCAATCGATCTCCGCGGCTCGCGCCTCGAAGCCGTCCATCGAGGTGTATCCCCACGCGTTGCCGAACCGCCGGAGCTGATCGGCGAACGCCTCCCGAAGCGGCGTCTCCTCCCACGGTCGTCCGTCCGTGAATCGGGCGACGATCGCCAGCGGGACTCGTCGATCGGCGAACCGCTCCCCGGATCGGTACCACTCACCGCCCTCGACGCGCCCCCACTGCGGGTAGCTCGGAGCCGATTCGAGGAGACTCCACTCGACAGCCGTCGGATCGATCCACCGAACTGCGAACGGATCGGCGTCCGTCCACCGCGTTGCGTCGATCGAACGAACCCCACGGTGAACGGTACGGTAGGCGTCGACCGGAAACCGACGCCGAAGCGGCTCGGTGAGAACCCGTCGAACCGCGACGACGGCTCGCCCACGAAGCCGCGTCAGCGAACCGGGGCCTTGCTCGGTCACTCTCGACGAAGGAGCGCGATCAGGACGACGACGAGTACCACCTGTGCGAGTTTGTCGACGGCGTGGAGCGTCGGTACCGGTGGAACGTCGTTGAGGAGATACCAGAGCACGATCTGGCCGGCGGTGAAGGGAACGCCGAGCGTGTAGACGAGCCGCCGGCGGTAGTCGACGAGAACGGCGACGATACCGCCGGCGAAACCTGCGGCCGCGAACAGAAACGCGATGCCGAAGCCGCCGGGGAAGTCGGCGATCCCGAGCCAGAGATGTATCGCCCCGGTGACGGCCGCCGCGACGATCCCGAGCCAGCACAGCGAGGATATCGATTCCGTCTCTACGTTCATGCAGTCGACAACGGGCCGTTACGTGTTATCTGTTGTCAAAGATCTCCGACTCCCGGAGAGTTTCGTGTGACTGGCAAACAACCATATGGGATCGGACCGTTTACTCCGCCGTGAGAGGGCACACGGATACCCCGCGGGCGAAGGGTAATCGATGAGTGCCGTGGGGGGAGCAGCGGTACGGTTTGTCGCCCCGAACGAAGTGGAGGTTGTCGACCACGGTGCGGCCGAACCGACAGCCGGGGAGGTCACCGTCGAGACGCGTTGCTCCGCGATCAGCGCCGGCACCGAACTGCTCGTCTACCGCGGCGAAGTCGATGGCTCGATGGCGGCCGACGAGAAGCTGCCGGGGCTCGGCGGAACGCTGTCGTACCCGCTCCGCTACGGCTACGCCGCCGTCGGTGACGTCGTCGACGTCGGGTCGGGCGTCGACCCGACGTGGATCGGGCGCCCGGTCTTCGGGTTCAATCCCCACGAGAGTTCCTTTACCGCCCGTCCCGAGGACCTGGTTGCAGTCCCCGATGGGATCTCCTACGAGCGGGCGGCGCTGCTCGCGAACGCCGAGACCGCGGTGAACTTCAACCTCGACGCCGCCCCTCGCATCGGAGAACGGATCGCGGTCTTCGGTCAGGGCGTCGTCGGGCTGCTGACGACGGCACTGCTCGCGGAAGCGCCGATCGAGACGCTCGTCGCCGTCGAGCCGAACCCGAAGCGACGATCGCTCGCCGCGACGATGGGCGCCGACCGGGTCGTCGACCCGAGCACGGAGGATCCGGTCGCCGCCGTACGCGACGCAACCGGAGGCGTCGACATCGCGATCGAGGTGAGCGGCCGTCCTTCGACGCTGGAAACGGCCGTCGAGTCGACCCGCTACGACGGTCGCGTCGTCGTCGGCTCGTGGTACGGAACGAAGCGCGAACCGGTCGCGCTGGGGGGGCGGTTTCACCGCGGTCGGGTCGACATCGAGTCGAGCCAGGTGAGCACGATCGACCCCTCGCTCCGCGGCCGGTGGGACCGACAACGCCGTCACAGCGTCGCGTGGAACCGGCTCACGTCGATCAACGTCGACGCACTGATCACCCACCGCCTCCCGGTCGCGGAAGCGCCGTCGGCCTACCGGCTGCTCGGCGACGACCGGACGGACGCCGTCCAGATACTCCTCACCTACGAGCCATGAGCTACGAACTCACCGTCACCGAACCGTTCGTTGCACAGCATTTCCTCACGGTTCCGGATCCGGGACCGGAAGGGACGCTCCACTCGCACTCCTTCGAGGCGATCGCGACGTTTCGCGGACCGGAGCTCGGCGAGTACGGCTATCTGCTGGACATCGACGCCGCCATCGCGGCGGTGTCTGCGGCCGTCGGCGGCTACCGCGACGAGACGCTCAACGACCGCCTGCCGGGGAATCCGAGCTGTGAGCGCCTCGCAGCGGCGCTACACGCCGACGTCGCCGAGCGCGTGACGGCACCGGCAGTCGAGGAACTGGAGCTCACCGTCCGCGAGGACGACACTGCGACGGTCAGTTACACCGCGCCGCTCTGATGCGCGTCGCGCTCGTCGTCGCCGGGGAACTCTCAACGACGTCCGGGGGGTATCTCTACGATCGGCGGCTTCTCGAGCGGCTCATCGAACGGGGCCACGACGTCGAGGTGATCTCGATCCCGCATCGTAGCTACGGCGGCCGCCTGCTCGAGAACGTACGCACGCGAGCCGTCCCCTCGTCTGACGTCGACGTCGTCGTCGAGGACGGCCTCGCACATCCCGCGCTCCTGCGGACGAACCGACAGCTCGATCGGCCGATCGTCGCGCTACTGCACATGGTCGCGAGCGCGACCGTCGACGGGATCCGACGTCGGGCCGTCGGCGCCGTCGAGCGACGATTCCTGCGCAGCGTCGACGCGGCGATCCACAACAGCGTCGACACCGAAAAGCGAGCGTGCCGTCTCGGTGCACCCGAACGGAGCGTGGTCATCCCACCTGCCGGCGACCGGTTCGACCCCGAAATCAGCCCGGCGGCGATCGGGCGCCGTGCCCACGAGGGGGCGCTCGAAATCGCCTTTCTCGGAAACGTCGTCGAGCGGAAGGGGCTTCGACCGCTCGTCGACGGACTGGCGCGGACGGAACTCGACTGGCGGTTGACGGTCGTCGGCGATCCGACAGTCGAACCCAGGTACGTCGAGCGCGTCCGCGAGCGCGTGCATTCGGCGGGAGTCGGGGACCGGATCGAGTGGGCCGGACGGCGCTCCGACGAGTCAGTCGCCGAAATCCTCCGAGCCACGGACGTCCTCGCGGTCCCGTCGAGCTACGAACCGTTCGGGATCGTCTATCTGGAAGCGATGGGGTTCGGGTGCGTTCCGATCGCTGCCCGAAACGGCGGCGCCGACGAGTTCGTCCGTGACGGCGAAACCGGGTACACCGTCCCCTCGGAGCCGGCTGTCATCGCGGACCGGATCGGTCGGCTCGCCGACCGTGATCGGCTCGAGCGGATGGGGATCGCCGCTCGCGGGGCGTACGGTCGACAGCCAGGGTGGGAACAGCGCCTCGACCGTGCCGTCGACTTCCTGGAGGCGATATGAACCACGTCGCCTACCTCGAGGCGAAGCGGACGGTCGACGACCGCGCGATCGACCGGGAGACGCTGGCGGCGGTCGTCGACGGACTGCCGCCGAATCCGCGCGTTCTAGAGCTCGGGGCGGGAACGGTGACCATGGTCGAGCGCTGCTACGATCGACGGCTGCTCGACGAAGGGGAGTGGCTCGCCGTCGACCGCTGTCGCGCGGCACTCCAGCGAGGGAGGGATCGGCTCGCCGAACGGCCCGAGTCGACCGTCGAGGGCGACCGCGTCGAACTCGGTTCACTCACCGTTCGGTTCCTCGCCGAGGACGCCTTCGCCTCCGCGACACGTCTGGCAGCGGCGGGCGAGAGCTTCGATCTCCTGGTCGGCTGTGCGTTCTTCGATCTGGTCGACGTCGATCGGCTGTCGACGTTCGAACCACTGAGCGATCGGCTGTACGCGCCGATCACCTACGACGGGGTGACGGCGTTCTCCCCGTCGGATCCGGACGACGAGCTCGTGCTCTCGACGTATCGGGAGCACATGGAAACGTGTCGTCCCGGTACTCCGGACGGCGGCGCTCGGCTCTGCGAACGTCTCGCGTCGATCGAGCGGGTCGCTCCCTCGCCGTGGGTGATCGCCCCACCGTACACGACCGACGAATCGCGGGTGGTCGAACACGTGCTGAAGACCATCGAGGCGTCGCTCGCGGAGCTGGGAGTCGACGCGACGGCGTGGACGAACCGACGCCGCGGCCAGCTCGAATCCGGGTCGCTCGGCTACCGGGCCGAAAACGTCGACGTCTACGGACGGCTCTAGCGCCGCACCCACTTCAGGACCAGAAGCGTCGCCTCGAAGAGCCCGATCATCGTCGCCGCGACGATGATCGGTGCCATCCCCGTCGGGTCGGGACTGAAGAGGAACGCGATCCCGAGGAACGCACCCCAGAAGTAGAGCCGCTTGTCGGCGAGCCACTGGCGAGTCGTCAGTCCCATCATGATCGCGAGCATGATGAAGAGCGGGATCTGGAAGACCGCGGCGAAGAGACCCAGCATCAGCACGATGAGGTCGAACGTCTCGGTGAGCCCGAAGGCGATGGCTGCGGCGTCCTGAGAGTAGTAGAGGAAGTACGTGAAGATCGCGGGCAGGACGAGGAAATACGCGAAGAGAACGCCGAACGTCGCGAGGACGAGACTCGCCGGCACGGAGGCGAGATAGTAGCGACGCTCGTGGGGGTAGAGTCCCGGACGCATGAAGAGATACGTCTGGTAGACGAAGACGGGGAGTGCGACGACGAATCCCGCGAGCGTCGCCACCTTCAGCCGCGCGAGGATGAGCGCGAGCGGGTGGTAGACCCGTGGGTCGGCCGTACCGTCGGCCGGCAGCATCGAGTACCACAGGAACGTGATAATGCGGTCGCCGAACGGGAAGGCGATTCCGGAGACCACCGCCATCGCGACGAGGACGATACCCAGCCGGCGAACCATCTCCTCTATGTGGTCCGCGAGCGGCATCTCCTCGTCCGACTCGGGGCCGTCACCGAGGAGACCCTCGTCGGCGTCGTAGGCCCCGTCGGCAGTCTCGGACATGTGGAATCGTCGGTACGCAGCGTTTGTAAGCTTTCTTCTATCCCAGGGGCCGACGTTCGCCTTCCCGCGTGCGATTCGCCAGGACGGCGAACGGAAAAGGTTGATAATTGCGAGTAGAGTATTCACGCACGTGTCTAGTGCTGTCGACGACGACGTTGCCCGGACGGTTTCGGAGGGGCGCGAACACATCGGCTCGATGCTGTCGGCCGCTCAGACCCATCTTCAGAAGGTCTTCATCATCTTCGTAATCGGATTCATCGGGACGTTCTCGATCCTCCGTACGTTCGTCTGGAGCCGCCTGAAAGCGGATCTCAACGCCCATCCGGACATCGTCGTCGTCGCGATCACCCCGTTCGAGGTGATCCTCCTGCAGGCGAAGATCGGACTCGTCGCGGGCGTTCTGCTCGCGATCCCGCCGCTGATCTACTACTCGCGCGACTCGCTGAAGCGGCGCGGGCGCTGGCCGACCGGCCTGCCGCGGTGGAAGGCAGCCGCGTTCGCGCTCGTCTCGCTACTCCTGCTCGTCGGCGGCGTCGTCTACGCCTACCGGCTCTTCTTCCCCCTGATGTTCCGGTTCCTCGCCGGCAACGCAGTCAGCGCCGGCTTTCAGCCCACCTACTCGATCTCGATGTGGGCGCAGTTCATCTTCCTCCTGTCGCTGTCGTTCGGGCTCGCCGCCCAGCTGCCGCTGCTGATGAGCACGCTGGCCTACACGGAGATCGTCGCCTACGAGACGTTCCGCGACAAGTGGAAGTACGCGGTCGTCGCCATCTTCGCGTTCGGAGCACTGTTCTCGCCGCCGGACCCGTTCACGCAGGTGATGTGGGCGATCCCGCTCGTGACGCTGTACGGCGTCTCGCTGTATCTCACGAAGATCGTCGTCACGGCGAAGCGCTCCAGCGACGGTCTCGACCTCACCGGCGCCGCCCGTGCACGGTGGAACCTGCTCGCCGGATTATTTGTCGTCGGACTCGCGGCCGTCTATCTCTACTACACCGCGGGCGGCGTCGAGGCGACCAACGACCTGCTCGCGGCACTCGGTAGCGACTACCGCGTGCTGGCGGCGGGCGACGGGTTCGGTTCGGGAGTCGGTCCGACGGCGGTCGTCGGTCTCTACGGCGCGATCACCGGGGCCGTCCTCGCGACGTTCGGGCTCGGTTACGTCGTCTACGCCGCACTGGACGGACCGGCTGACCCGTACGCGGTCGCCGGAGGCACCGCCGGGACGCCCGAGGACATCGATCTCTCACAGCTCGACGAGGCCGGGATCGACGCCGCGCCGGAGGCGGCGTTCGCCGCACTGAGCGAGGAGGAGGCGCTCTCTTTGGCGAGCGAAGCGATGGCCGACGACGATCCCGATCGCGCACAGGCGGTTCTCGACCGATACGACGCAGCTCAGGAGGACGCCGGGGCGGACGCTGACGCGAACGAAGCCGGCGGTGAACAACCCGACACCGGGACTGGTGGTGGTACGGACGAGGAGGATGACGGTCTCCTCGCACGGCGAAGCGCTGGCGTGTTGAGCGCCTTTTCGGAGGACGAGATCGACGAGGACGACGTCGGGGGGTACGCGTACGACATCGCCTTCGTCGCCGAGAGTCTCACTTCGAAGTCGTTCCGACTCGTCGGACTCGGGATGGCCGTGATGGCGCTCACGTTCGTCGCGCTGTATCAGGGCGGAATCGGCTGGCTCAACGAGCAGTTCGTCAGCCGGATGCCGGACCAGTTCGCCGCGAGCCAGGTCGGGATCGTCACGCTGCATCCAGTCGAAGCACTCATCTTCATGGTGAAGGTGTCGGTGATCTTCGGCATCGCCGCGATCCTGCCGCTGTTGCTCTACTACGCGTGGCCGGCGCTCGAAGAACGCGGGCTCGCCCGTGGTGATCGGCGCGTACTGTTGGTCTGGGGTGGGACGCTACTGGTCGGGATGGCCGTCGGCAGCGTCGTCGGCTTCATCTACGTCGCGCCGGCGGTCATCTCGTGGCTCGCGG
Organism: Haloarculaceae archaeon; assembly: GCA_007122455.1. Taxonomy (GTDB): domain Archaea; phylum Halobacteriota; class Halobacteria; order Halobacteriales; family Haloarculaceae; genus Natronomonas. Next base: position 41,246 of record SKTU01000023.1, read on the forward strand.
CCGACGTACTGCGGGCCGGGATGATCATCGCCTACCGGATCAACAACTACGGCTGGCTGATCTTCTTCACCACGGTCGGCATCGGGCTCCTCGCGATGATCCCCGTCACGATGGTGATGTTCCACCGAGGCGGCATCGTCGCCTATCGGACGATGCGGAGCCGGTGGCGGGAGGTCGCCATCGCCATCCTCGCGATCGCCGCGATCGGCTCACCGCGCGGGATCTTCACGATGTTCCTGCTCGGCATCCCGATCGTCGCCACGTACCTCTTCGGGCTCGGCGTGCTGTGGATCTACACGCTCGGTGGGCGGCGGCAGCCCCACCGTGGCGAAGCCGCGGACTGAGTCGAACTCCGTTCCGATGCGTTGTCCCACAACGATCGTTTTAG
>SKTU01000135.1 GCA_007122455.1 Haloarculaceae archaeon
ACAGCTTCGCTGAACACAGCTTTTATATAAACCTGTTCGTCGCCTGCACAGCGTGTCGGGCGGTGAGATGAAGGGTCGAGCCGTCGAGCCGTCGCGAGGGGGGTGAGGGAGCGCCCGTTTTCCGTCTACGTGACCGTCGATTATCCGCGACTCTAAACGCCCGTCGAGTACCGGAGGATGCCGGCAATACCGCCGAACGCCGTCAGAAGCTGCTCGCCTTTCTCGAAGTCGGTCGAGATGAACTTCGCCTCGGAGCCGCGCTGTTCGGCGAGCGCGATGAGATGGTCGATTGCGTCCTCCCGTTCGACGACGGTCGCCTCGGCGCCGTTCTCGCAGGTGTGTGTCGGCGTCTTTGCACGGCGATCGACGAGTTCGAACTCCTCCCGACCGTCGCAGTCGTAGGTGACGACGTCCTTTCGAAGGTCTTCACTTATCAGGAGCCGATCGACGGCACCCATCACGAGGTTCTGTCGCGTCGCGTCGAAGCCGTACGTCGCCCGCTGGCCGTCGTGGAGCTGTTCGAAGAACTCCTCCATCTCCGATTTGTCCCGCATCACCTCCGTCTCGGCGAGGACGTCCTCCGCGGCGTCGACGAGATCCGAGAGCCCGGACTCGTCAGTGTATGAGACGTCGAACTTCCCGAGTACCATCTCCTGGAGCTCGTGGTGGAGATACTCCCCGTCGAGGAACTCGTCTTTCGTCGGTGAGGGACCACCGATCAGGACGCCATCCATCTCGTGTCGCTTGGGGACGAACAGATCGTTCGCCATCCCGGCGACCTCCTGATAGAAGTTGTCGATCGCCTCCAGTCGGAGTCTCGCGAACCGCTGGGCGGACTGACCACCCTTCCGCTGCTTGCCGGGGACGAGCGACGACGCGGATTTGACCGGCTCGATCCGCTTGCCCTTCAGCCAGCCGACGTTCGCCTCCCGCCGATCGAGGACGACGAGGCCGTAGAGTCCCTTGTCGCCGAGCATCTCCGCCAGTGGTTCGGTGAGAAACGCCGAGTCGCAGTGGTACCGGAACGACTGGATCGGCTCCGGCGGCGACTCCAGCACCTTCGTCACCATCTCGGTTTGGCCGCCGCCGGAGTCGACGGCACCGGAGAAGATCACGAGCCCCTTCTCCGGTGGGAAGTTACCGTAATACCGGAGCCGGTCCTTGATACTCGTCAGTGCGTCCTGTACGGCGGTTTTCGTCTGTTTCGATTTGATGTTCGACGCTTCGCTGTGCTCCTGAACGACGTGTTCGACCACGTCGCTAATCTGTCGATCCTCGGGGACGTAGATGGTAACGAGTTGGGTTCCGGAGCCCGAATACTCCTCGAGTTCCTCGATCACCTTCTTGAACTCGTACTTTTGTTTGTCCGACGGCTCCCCGTCCTGCTCGCTCATTGTTCGATTTACGACCAAGGAGGGTAAGTATGCTTTGAACCGAGGGTTCAGTCACTTCCGCGCGTGCTCGCCGAAGGCTTCAGCGTCGATGATCGCCGGATCACTCCGAGACGGGAGCGTTCCGGCTCGACTCACATCGACTCGGGAGCTTCGACTCCGAGAATATCGAGCGCGTTCGCGACGGCGTGCTTCGAGGCGGAGACGAGCGCGAGGCGTGCGGCCCGCGTCTCCGGATCGGCGTCGAGAACCGGACAGGCCCGGTAGAACGCGTTGAACCGCTCGGCGATCTCGCGGGTATACGTCGCGACGCGGTGGGGTTCGAGGTCGCCGGCCGCGTCGTCGACGACGCCGGGGAACCGCGCGATCGTTCGGAGGAGCTCCCGCTCGGCGGCCGTCTCGAGCGGCCCGATCTCGGCCGCCGGATCGACCCCGTCGGCCTCTGCGAGGATTCCACAGCAGCGAGCGTGGACGTACTGGACGTACGGGGCCGACTGCGCCTCGAAGTTGAGCGCCTCCTCCCACTGGAAGGTGATCCCCTTCGACGGTTGCTTGGAGACGATGTCGTAGCGGACGGCACCGATCCCGACCTGTCGGGCGATCCGATCGATGTCCGCCTCCGAGAGGTCGTCGTCGCGAAGCCGGTCGTCGAGCCGCGACTCGACTTCCTCTCGTGCACGCGCGACGGCTTCGTCGAGCAGATCGTCGAGCTGAATCCCGGTCCCTTGACGGGTCGACATCCCCTCGCCGCCGGGGAGGTTCACCCAGCCGTAGAACACGTTGTCGAGGGCGTCGGTGTCGTTTCCGAGCAGGTCCAGCGCGGCGCGAAGCTGATCGGCCTGCAGCCGATGGTCTTCGCCGAGGACGGTGACTGCCCGATCGTAGTTGTCGAACTTCCACTCGTGGTGTGCGAGGTCGCGGGTCGTGTACAGCGACGTGCCGTCGGCCCGCAGGAAGACGAGGTTCTTCTCGATCTCCTCGAAGGTCAGTTGCCAGGCTTCGTCCTCGTAGACCGCCTCGTCCAGCTCTTTCAGTCGGGCGATCACGTCGGCGGCGTCGCCGTTCCGCATGAACCGCGTCTCCTTGACGAACTCGTCGAACTCGGCGGGAAGCCGACTCAGACAGGCTCGCATCCCTTCGAGTACCGAGTCGACGACCACAGTCACTCGCTCGTAGACCTCCTCGTCGCCGGCTTCGAGTCCCTGAAGGATGTGCTGGATCTCGGTCTCGGCGGCGTCGACGTCCTCCGCGGACGCGTTCTCGAGGAACTCGTTTCCCTTCCGGTAGTACCGGACCATGTCGTACTCGATCCGGTCGCGGGCCGGCGGTTCCTCAAGATCGTCCTCGTCGAACGTCTCGTACGCCCACGTGAAGACGGCGATCTGGCGACCGGCGTCGTTGACGTAGTAGTGGCGATCGACGTCGTATCCCGCGTAGGAGAGCAGGTTCGCGACGGCGTCGCCGACGATCGGGTTTCTCGCACGGCCGACGTGAACCGGCCCCGTCGGGTTGGCGCTCGTGTGCTCGACGACGACGGATTCGGATTTCGAGTCGAGGGTGCCGTAGCCGTCGTCCTGCGCGCTCTGCAGCGTGTCCGCGAAGTACGCCTCGTCGGGGTGAAAGTTGATGTACGGCCCGGTCGTCTCGACGCGGTCGAGGTAAGCGTACTCGTCGGGGTCGATCTCCGACGCCAGTTCGGCGGCGAGCTTCGGCGGCGGCGCGCCCGCCGCGTTGGCGAGTCGGAACGCGACGCTGGAGGCCAAAACGGCGTCGACGTCTCCGGGAGGTTCCTCGATACCGAGGTCGTCAGTCGGATACTCACGGGCGGCGAGGGCAGCCCGCAGCGCGGTCGAAACCGACTCGCGGAAAGCCAGGAACATACGCTATTTCGCCGTCGATGCCGTATAGGGATACCGGCTCTAATATGTTCTCGAGGGGAAGACGAAATTCGATCGCGGGAGTTCGAACCACGGTCTTTAGGACGCTCTGGATGTAACGGCGCGTATGCCCAAGCAGGTCAGCGATCCGGACTACCACAGCGAGAACCACACCGCCGCCCAGACCTGCGGGTGGACGGCCAACGCCCTTCGAGGAGAGGGCCGGTGTTACAAGAACCACGTTGAACCACCCTGAAGTGTTATAAGTAGGGGTGACTGTCGTTATGACTGTCACCGATGACCCCGAATACAAAGTCAAGCGTTCACGGAAACGCTTGGAGAAAGCGGAGATAACAGAACAGGACAAAGAACTCATTCGAGAGTTTCTTGATGCAATCAATCCCGATATTGCCACTGTCACGTTTCGGAATGGCAAGGGCCAACACGAAACCAAAAGCTACGGGACCGTTGCCGCCTATTGTCAATCACTCAAGCGGGTGTGTGAATTAAGCGAACAATCACTTACCGATTTTGAGACGGCTGGCGATATTAACGAACTATTCCAGTCGTTCATGCGGGGCACCCACCCGAATGTGAAAGACGACGGCTACGGGAAGGGGACGTTAACACAATGGCAAAGCGCCGTCACGAAATTCTATGAGTACCACACCGAATTTGAAATAGATCACACAGAGGTTGTGGTTCAACCACAAGAGAAAAACCTCTGTTGACGACCGCGATATGTTCACCCGTGAAGAGGTTAAGAAAATGCGAAACGCCGTGACGAACGCCCGTGATAGGTGCTTGTTAGAATTGCTACTCAACACGGGGCAACGTATCCGTGCGATCCAAACGCTCCGGGTGAAGGATGTTGATCCCGAGGAGGGGATCTATTATCTCAACACGGACGCAAGCGGGCTGAAGGGAGCCGATAAAAACGGACGCAAACGGCCACTACTCGGGGCTGCCCGCCCCGTCCATGACTGGCTGAAAAATCACCAAGGCGGTCCCGATGACTTTCTGATTACATCACTCCCGAGTACGAACGCCGGCAATCACGGCGAAAAAATGTCACAAGATAATATCCGGTCCCGCTTGCGGAAGATTGCCGATGATGCTGGGGTGAACAAACCGCCGAACCCCCACAACTTCCGGCACTATTTCGTCACGCTTTGCAAGCGGAATTACAATATGGATGATGCTACAATCAAGCATCTAATCGGTCACGGGGCTGGGAGCAATATTATGGAAACGACCTACCAGCATCTGTCCGATGAAGATTATATCAAAGACGCCGAAATTGCTGCCGACCTTCGAGAAGAGCAAGTTGAATCACCGCTTACCCCAGCCGTCTGTCCGACGTGTGGGGATAATCTCGCCCCAGACGCCCGGGCGTGTTCCGGGTGTGGCACCGTGTTCACACCGGACGCCAAGGCTGCCGAAGATCAAATTGATAAACAAGTCAAAGGGTCATACAAAGACACAGATCCCGAAGATAGCGATACGCAAGAAAAGATTGACCAGTTAGACGGCTTGCTGGACGATCCCGACGTGAAGGCGGCACTCCTTGAGAAGCTGAACGACGAATAAACACGCCGAATCGATCAATCACAGCGAATTTCAACAAGGTCGAATATCTAATAACCGGTCTTTGACAAATGGCTTATCCACTTTCGAAGGCTCTTACCGAAAACAGT
>SKTU01000038.1 GCA_007122455.1 Haloarculaceae archaeon
CGTCATAACTCCACCTCACTGAAATCCGTCCAGTACGTCGTGGACTCTTCACCCACGCCACTCACGGACGAACTCGCGGCGGTTCCCGTCAGGAACGCCGCAGTCGCAGCGGCCCCGAGCTTGACGTATCTGCGTCGGTTAAGTAGTAATTTATCGGCTCTATCGGTCGAATCACTCTCGACGGATACTCTACTCTCGGAGTCTCTCTCGCGTGCCAGCTTGCGTGCCATGCAGCTGATAATGAAAGCATAACCGAAATAAATGTTTCTATTATTATATGTTCACGAAGTGATGACATTCAGTATAAATTACCAGATAAATTGTGACTGTACGTCGACGAAGTGAGCGGACCGACTCGTCGGTAGGGTCGAATTACTCTCGCTGTTCGACCAGTAACGCGTTCAGATCGTCGACGGCTTTGACGACCTCTCCGTAGAGGTACCTGAACCCGTCACGATCACGCCCGTACGGGTCGAGGATCTCGAAGGAGCCGCCGTCGGTTACCGTTCCGAGGAAGTAGGTCTTCTCCTCCCACTCGTCGTAGTTGCGGCGAAGCAGGCGGTAGTTCGAGACGTCCTTGATGAACAGGACGTCGCTCCACTCGATCAGCTCCGGCGTGAGCGGTTGGGATCGGTGATCGTCGAGATCGACACCGTACTCGGCGGCGACCGAGATCGCCGTCTCGGGGCTCTGGCGCCCGGCACGCGTTTCGACGCCGGCCGAGGCGACCGAGAGGTCGTTGGTGAGATCGCCGTCGAGCGACGCCGCCATGTACCGCTCTGCGAGCGGGCTCCGACAGATGTTCCCGTGACAGACGAACAGGAAGTTCTCCGCCGTCGCCAGCTTTCGAGCGAGGTCGGCCTCGTCGGTCGCGGCCGGTTGCCGAAGACGGAGGCCGTAGCGGTGGGCTTCGATACTTGCTTTGGTCAACGCTGCTGAAACGAGGGAACTCATGATGTATTCGACCGGTTACGTCCCCCCAATCGCGGTTGAGGCGTATTGTTCAACGTAGCTTAACGGCATCCACGCTTGCCGTTCGTCGCTCACGCGCTACTGATCCGGTAGGCGTTGAACTCGCCGTTGTCGTAGACGCGGTCGACGGACCGATCGCGCTCGAGTCGATCGAAGTCCTCGGGGGTGAACTGCCAGTGCTCCCGGTAGTCGGGGAACTGCGCCGGATAGGCGATCCGTCCGCGCTGGGTGAGCAGCAGGTACCGGTCATCGTCGTAGCTCTCCCCGAGCGTCTCGTACTCGGTGTAGTTGAAGTGCGGCGGTGGCATGTTCGTTCCTCCTCGAATCGTCAAAGGCACCTCGTCGGTCCCGTGCTGCATGTGATAAAACCGGTGTTGGCGGATCCCGAACTCGTCGATGAGGAGATCCTCGTTTCTGTTCGCGAAGGTCCACTCCATCCCGTCGATCTCCATCTCGGTCACCTGGTGGTTCGTCTGTGCGGCGTGTGGCGCGTGGAACATGCTGAAAACCGCGAGATAGGCGACGATCAGCATGACGAGCGACGCCGCGGCCACCCCTGCGATGCGTCGGTTCCGGTCGTCGGCGTTCCGCCACAGCGAATAGCAGAGCGCTCCCGCGAGAACGGCGGCGAAGGACCTGCCGAACGCGAGTGGTCGGCCGAATCCGACGATGAGATCGTTCGTCAGGAAGAGAACTGCGGACAGACCGAACAACCCTGCGACGCCACCGAAGAGGAGGACGAACAGGTCCGGAGCGTCTCCTCCGCGCCACCACCGAACGACGACGAGTGCGACGAAGGCTGCCGCGAGCGCGAACAGAAGTGCGTCGATCCCGTACTGGTAGACGGCGATCCTGAGCACGTCGAACGGATCCGGCGACGTTCGCTCGAGCGTGGCCGTCGTCGCGTCGAGTTGGGTCTGTCCCCCCTCGCCCGGTCCGACGAGTTCGTCGATGACGTTTCGGAATCGAAATACGATCCCGGCGAAGTTCACGTACCACGCGCTGAAGACGACGACGGCCAGCGAGGCGACGTACGTCGGGCCCGTCCAGCCGACGTTGAACGCTGGGATCCGCTTGAGGACGCTGTAGATGCCGAATACGGCGACGCCGAAGAGGGCCGTCAGCGGGTGATAGAGGACGACTCCGACGATCGCGAACACCAGGAGTGCACGCACCGAAACCGCGTGCGTTCGCTGCTCCTTGAGGAGCAGAAACAGGACGAACGGCATCAGAAACGTCGACAACACGTACGGGGCGACGACCACGTGGCCCGAGCCGCCGAGCGGAACGAGCACGATCGGGAGGATCGCGATCGCCCACCGGTAGTCCTCGAACAGGTAGACAGTCATGTAAAACATCGACCCGAGGAAGACGATCGTGAACACGATCGGGGGGAGGTTAGTGACGGTGAGGAGATCCAATCCCGTGGCGCCGGCGAGCGACTGGATCAGAATGTGCATCAGCGGGTAGATGTTCGATCCGATCCCCATTTCGGAGAGATCCCGGACCATCCCGACGTGCGTCAGGACGTCCGCACGCCCGTAGACCGGATATCCCCGGAAGTACGGCATGAAGGTCAAGGTGACGCCCGGGATAGTGATGAGGCCGATACCGAACGTCAGATCCCGGTCGTCGACGTCCCTGACGAGGATAGAGAGTAGAACGACGAGCTGTCCCGCGAACATCGCTCCGACGACGGCCAGCCAGAAGTACCACGGATACGCGTCGTACAGCGAAATTTCGTAGCCTGCGGCTGGAGGTACGGTGTTGATGATCGCGACGGCGACGAGGAGAAGTAACACTCCCACCGCCACGAGTAGCTTCACTCCAAGGCTCGACGGACGCTCGTTGTAGCTGTGGACGTTCATACGCGGTCTGCGTAGATTGCGGTAGCGCGTGTTCCCACCGTCAATCCGTTACTCCCTCTGTCGGGCTAACGCCCGTAGTAATGGCTTTCCTAACCCGGAACTCGCTCGACAGGTGTGGGTTTCAGGGTGGCCGTTCGAGCAGTTCGGGCGGCGTTATACGTATAATAACAAGGTACGGCGCTCACCACGATCGATCGATGACCGCGTACCGCCGTAACATGTTCGTGGTGACGCAGGCGAGTTGGATGCTCCTGGCGCTGGCAGTGCTATTGGCCCTGAGCGCCTTCACCCTCCAGTCCTACTTCGTCCTCTCGTTCATCGGACTGCTCGCCGTGATGCAACTCTACGCGCCGTCCGAGGAGCCGCCGTCGTGGTGGCTCTATCTCAGAGCCACCGTCGCGATCGGCTTTCTCCTGTTCGGATACGTCATCTATCTCCGAGTCGCTGCGATCCTGTGAGCGGTCCGTACCTGTTCACTCTATCCGATTGGCCGTCAATTTCCTCCAGTCGGAGCGAGTCCGAGCGCGGGTAGCGGATGCGTCTCACCGGCGACGGTGAGTCGTCCGGGTCGCCGACCATCGACAGCGACGTCGATCTCGCCGGCGACATCTTTCGTCGCAATCAGAACGCCGAACGTCGTCGGGTCGGCCGCACCCTCGTCCGCGTGCAGTTCGACGAGGGGACGCTCGACTGTCTCGCCGAATCGGGGGTGGTACTGACTCTCGCTCACGCTCACCCGCGTCCACTCGAGCGGACAGAGTGTCGCGACGTCGGTGCCCGCTGCCGACAGCCGAACCCGTCCGTCCCGCTCGAGTGACGGGTCGATTTCGGGGTGGAGATGCAGCCGACTGCGCACCGGTTCTGTGCCGTGTCCGGCGACGGTGTCCCTGACGACCCACCAGTCGTCGTCCGCGTAGGCGGCCCGGTGGTGAGTGTAGTTCGGCCCGCGTCGAGGGAGTGCGTCGTAGCTCCCCTCGAACAGCGAGACGTCCCCGGACCGGGTTCGGGACACCGGCTTCGGCCGCGGACCCATCAGATAGCTGCCGCCGATTGGGATCGGCTCGACGTCCCCGACCTGGACGGTGTTGTGGCCGCGGACGCCGCGGACGTAGTTCCGGCGCGGTCCACCGGCGTAGTCGAACGCGCCGGTGTCGGTGACGACGGGTCGATCGCCGATCCACAGGAGGAGGCTCAACGTGTCGCTGTGGGCGTGTCCCGGGAGATGCGGTGGTCCGAGGGGTCCTCCATCGAGGAGCATCTCGCCGACGTCCGTGCGCAACCAGTGATACCCCGACCGCCGGGCGGCCGGCGTGCTCGAGGTCCCGCCGACTACGCCCGTCTCGCGGGGATCGACTGCCGATATCCCGACGGCGTCAGCGTACCGCAGGCAGGCGTCGAGTCGTAACCCCTCGCCGTAGACGGCGTCGTTCACCAGCGGGATTCGTCCGTCCGGCGGCCGAAGATACTGAAGGAACCCGGTGGCATCGGCAGCCGTCGCTCGGATCCCCTCCGGAACCGAACGGTCGGACCGATCCAGAAGAGCGTAGCTGGTTATGAAACGAGTGAGTGTCAGCACGTGATACATCGCGCTCCGTTCGAAGTGACAGCCGTCGTCGAGGAACTGCTGGTCTCCCGTTCGGCGGAGTATCTCGATTCCCGTCTCGATCCACTCGTCTTCCCCGAAAGCGAGGCCGGCGGCGAGCAGCGCCGCACCGTTCTCTATCAGGTGGTTCCCGCCGACGTCCCACTCGACGTGGTTCCGGAGGAAGAGCGCGTTCTTGTAGATCTCACGACGGATCGCGAGTTCGACCCCGTCCACTCCAGTGCCCGGAACGCCGTCACGCCACGCGAGATACCGAAGCCAGCGCTGGATGCGGAGCGACACCGACCACGGGGTCCATGCACGCCGGAGGTAGTTCACGCCACCGATGTCGACGGTGTCGATCCAGTCGACTATCCAGCCGTCCATGGCGTCCCTGAGCTCGGATCCCCCGGTATCGTCCGGATCGAACCCCATGACTATCCAGGCGATCGGCTCGAAGGCGTACAGCTTCAGAGGCCAGAGTATCGACAGCTCATCGAGGCGTTCGTCGTACCAGCGAACCGCTCCCGACTCGGCGATTCGGAGTGTCCGATTTATAAGTGTCAGGCGATCGTCGGTGATCTCTCTCGCGCGTTCCCGATACTCCTGCCGACTCGTCCCCTCGAGGCAGCTTCGGATGACCTCTGTGTCGTCGGCGATGGCGTCCAGTCGGACGGTCGGGTCCGACGGGACTCGTCGCTCGTAGCGCCGATCGAAGTCGATCGGCAGTCGCGGAAGGAGCCGCTCTCGAGCCGTTCGCTCACCCATCCCGAGGAGCTGTCGCGGCTCCATCCGCGATACGGTGTGTGCGCCGAGAGAGAGCATCTCCGGAGCGTAGCGCGATATCATCTAGTCGCCCCCCACTCGGCCGATCGGTTCGCTGTCGATCATGCAGCTGTCTCTCCCTCGAGGAGCCCGGACAGTTCGGCGCTCAGGCGAGCTGCGATCGCACCGCGATCGTACCGCTCGACGACGTGTTCGCGGCCCTGTCGCCCCAACTGCCGTCGGCGCTCCTCGTCGCCGAGCAGTTCGTCGAACCGCTCGGCGATCCGCTCGGGATCGTTGTCGGCGTGGACGCCACCGCCCGAGTCGACGACGAACCGCTCGATCTCTCCCCGGCCAGTGACGACGGTCGGGAGACCGCAGGCCATGTACTCGTACACCTTCGTCGGCATCGCGTACGACAGCGTCTCCGTGCTCCGGAGCGGAGCGACGCCGATCGTCGCGTCGGCGAGCAGCTGGGGGACCTCCTCGCGCGGAATCAGTCCGCCGAACTCGACGCGGTCCTCGACTCCGAGTTCGCGCGTCAGTCGGCGCAGCTCCGACTCCAGATCCCCCTTCCCGACCAGCCGGAGGACGGCGTCCTCGTGGTCGAGGTGCGTCATCGCGCGAACGCACGCCTCGAGATCCTGGGCGCTCCCGAGGTTTCCGGCGTAGACGATAACCGGTCTGTCGTCTCCCGTTCGATCGCGACCGTTCGACGCCAGTACGTCGCCGTCCCTCATTCGGAGTTCGCCTACTTCGTCGCCGCTCGCGACGTCGAGGGACGGCGAGTCGGCGGGTCGAAATCGGTCGGTGTCGACGCCGTTCGGAATCACGATCAGTTTCTCACCGAGCTCCGTTCCGTACTGCGCCAGGAGCTTCTCGCCGATCGTCTCCGTCGTGATCGCGATTCGGTCCGACGCGTGGAACACGCCTCGCTGAAACCGCCGACTGACGCGTTCGAGAGCGCTTCCGGGCTGTAAATAGCCCAGCGAAATCGACGCGTCGATCCAGAGGTCCCGCACGTCGACGAGCCACGGCTTGCCGAGCGCAGCGACGACCAGTCCCGGCGCGCCCGTCGAGATCGGTGGCGTCGACGTGACGACGACGTCGTACTGCCGAAAGTTCCACAGCAGCCAGAGCGTGGCGTGGATCCCGAACAGGAGGTAGTAGGGCAGTCGTCGTTTCATTCCGGGATTCTCGGTCGTCGGCTGCCACGTCCACAGCCGAACGACGGAAACGCCGTCGACGTCGTCCGTTCGGGAGCGACGCCAGCTTCGATCGAACTCCCCGGGCGGATAACAGGGCGGTGGCGACAGAACGGTCACGCTCCACTCTCCTGCCTGGACGTTCGTCGCCATGTCGTGGATTCGAGAGGCGTTTCCTCCCTTCTCCGGAGGGAACGTCTGTGAAACGAAGACTACGCGTTTCCCGTCGGCCGTCATCTCGTGCACCTACGCACCGGCACGCCGACGACCAAACGAGTACAGTCGGTTCCGAAGTGAGGATCGCGCGTTCGGTCCTCGAGTTCACTCGCTTCGGGCTCGTTCGGACAACTCATCGAGCCACGGTTTGCTTGCTCGATATTTATTTATGGATCGGTTAACGCCGAGCGGTCGCTGACGGCCCGTCGGATACCGGTACTCTCCGCCGAGCTGCCTAGTGGTTCGGCTACTGATCCGCCGGGAGCGGGGGGAAGTCGCGACGCGATGCGTAGCTCGACTCGGTGAGGGAAATCTCGTAACTACGTCCGTCGCTCTGGAGGTAGACCGCTGCCGTACCGTCGACCGTGACGTTATGGACGTCGCCGGAGAACCGGTAGCTACGGCTCCCGTTCTTGACGATCCCCTCCGCGCTCGTCCCCGAGATGCGGGCGACTGCATCGGAACTCGCGCCGGCGGCCGGCGTGAGATTCCCCTCAACGGTGATCTCGTATTTCGAAACCGTTTCCCCGCCGACGATGCTGAGTCGACGCGTGGACTCCTCGCTCGCTCGATCCGAGGTCCCGGTCGCCGCCACTCCGCCTACGGCGGACGCGAGCGTTCCGATGACTGCCGAGACGAGTCGGACGTATCTCCGTCGGTCGAGATCAGTACTGTCGGATCGAGCGATTCGGTCGTTATCGAGGGTGCCGTCGCTTTCGTCGTTCCCCCCGTGTACCAGCTTGCGTGCCATGCGGCTGTTAATCGTACAATAACTGCAATAGGTGTTTCGTTTCTTATATATTCTCTATCGCATGAATGTTGTATTATCGTGTAGGTCAAAAATAGAGAATAGACCTGTTATAGGCGCTTTAAGTGCTATTTTGAAGGTTCTCGGATATTTCCTATTTGGTTAATGCCATATTACAGGAATCGAAATGAAAACGGATTGCCATCTGTTGAAACGGATCGTCACCAGACGGGTTCAACTGTGCGTCACCAACGGGGATTCGGCACCGACGTTCTAACGCATTAAAAGTCGTCCCCCCGATATGGCCCACAGGTGCTGGCACACAAGCTGGCAGGCGGCAGTGGAGGGGACAATACAATGTTCGTGCTCGGAGGGGATAAATCTACTGTCAGTTCGAAGTTGCCGACGGACGGCGACGCGGCAGATACACTGTCGATCCGGACCGAGGACGATCGCGCGGCAATCGTCTACTCCAGTCCTTTCCCTCTCCCCGGGAAGCCGTATTTCCTGTCCGGCGGCCCGATCTCGGTCAACTTCTCTACACTTCCGTACGTGACGATCGTCGGCGATTCGTACTCTTCCATTCGTCTCACCTGTAGGTGACCTAGGTGGAAGTCACATTAGTTATAGAGCCGTTGTTCGACCGTTCGGACCGTTCGAGCGGATTACTTCGTAAGTAGCTAAATACGTTTTCGACGACGTACTTCAGTAGAGCAGATCAGTGCAGTCAGAGTTCACAATGTCGAGCTACACTAATCGTATCGGAGATCTCCCGAAGGTAGCAGCGTCGAGTTTGCGGACGACAGTCTCCGACGTCGGTTCGATCCGGGGAGAGGCGGTACCGAGGGCGTCGATCCTCCTGGCGGAGCTATCGAACGACGTCGTCGGCCGCAGCACCGCCCCCAGGACGAATCGAGAGCACGCTACCGCGGCAGTAGAGTGGCTCTATCGCGCCCAGGACGCCACCGACGGTGGTGGTTGTGCATCGGCGTACAATCTCGTGTTGGGATGGGGGGGGCCGTATCCGGAAACGACCGGCTACATCGTCCCCACGCTTTACGATTACGCGAACCGGTACGGTTCGGCGGAGGCGCGTGATCGAGCCGAGTTGATGGCCTCGTGGCTGCTCGAAACGCAGTTTAACTCCGGCGCGTTCCCCAAAGGGGACGATCCGGAGACGGAAACGGACCCCAGCGTGTTCAACACCGGACAGATCCTGTTCGGCCTCGTTCGAGCCTACGAGGAAACCGGCGACGAACGGTACCGCGAGGCATCCCGACGAGCCGGTGAGTGGCTCGTTTCGGTCCAGCACCCCAACGGATACTGGAACCGGTTCGACTACAACGGCGTCGTCCACAGCTACAGCTCCCGCGTCGGCTGGGCGCTCCTCGAAGCCGCCGACTGTACTGGCGAACAGCCGTTTCGGGCGGCGGCGAAACGGAACCTCGAGTGGGTCATCGACCAACAGCACGACAACGGCTGGTTCGGACTCGCCGGGTTCGACACCGGGGACGTACCCTTCCTCCACACTATCGCGTACACGATCCGCGGTGTGCTCGAAGGGTCCCAGCTGCTGGACGACGGCGAACTCCTCGAACGAGCCCGACTGTCGGCGGATTCGCTTCTCGAAGAGCAGCGACACGGGGGTATACTGCGCGGAGCGCTCGACGAGAACTTCGACGGTCCGGAGTTCTACTGTCTCACCGGAAACGCACAGATGGCCGTCGTCTGGTACCGGCTGTTTCAGCTAACTGGCGAGACGGCGTACCGATCCGCGGCCGACAGGACGGTCCGGTTCCTGAAACGGAAGCAGCGCATGGGGGGCCGTCCCGAGGTCCGGGGCGGGCTGAAGGGATCGGACCCCGTCTGGCAGCGCTACATGTATCTCCGCTATCCGAACTGGGCAGCCAAGTTTCTCGTCGACGCGTTACTGCTGGCAGATGCGGTTCGCGACGAATAGCAGTCCAGCGTCCACTGTTGGCGACCCCTGCGGCGTCAGCTTCGGTAGCGACCTACTGCGTCCGATACGTAGTTCTTCGTCTCCTGAACGAACGGTCGTCCGTCGTCGACGCTCAGGAGATCGAACCGCGGCTCCGAGACGAGCGAGCGCATTACCCGACCGGTTTCCCGGAGCCTGGGGGGTCTCTCGACGTGCTCGCTATGTACGGTGAAGAGGTTTAACACGTACGCCAACTCGCCCCAGAAGAGGTGACAGCCGACGTTCTCCCGGTAGGTGGGCGTCGATCCGGCGTCGACGCCGTCCGTTGCGAGCTGGTAGTAGATATACGGGAAGTCGATCCCGGCCTCGATACTGAGCGCGAGCGATCCCCAAAACCGTGGATTGACCTCCATCAGCACGAACTCGTCCGTCTGCGGGTTACGCTTGAACTCCACCATTGCCGGGCCGTGCCACTCGAGCGCGTCGAGAACGGCTCGACCGGCCCGCTGGAGGTCGGGATCGAAGATCGACTTCCGGTAGACGCTCGCACCGCCGGTGTACCGAAAGCTCCGAACTCTGCGGTGCTGGAACTCGGCGATCGGCGTCCCGTGGTCGTAGAGCGCGTAGAAGCCGTGTTCGTTCCCTCCGGGATCTCCCGGAACGTACGCCTGGACGATCGGTTCGTGACCCAGTTCCTCGATTACGG
Organism: Haloarculaceae archaeon; assembly: GCA_007122455.1. GTDB lineage: Archaea > Halobacteriota > Halobacteria > Halobacteriales > Haloarculaceae > Natronomonas. Next base: position 10,002 of record SKTU01000038.1, read on the forward strand.
CATCGACGTCCGGACGCTCGCCCGGCGCGGGGAACTGCACCGTTGCCGATCGCATCCGACCGCCGTCGACGAGCGCCGAGTACCGGGGTTTGACGATCGTCTGTCGATCCCACTCGTCCCACTCGGTGAGTAGCTTCGTCTCCGGGACGGTCACGCCGACGTCGCGGGCGACCTCGAGCAGGGCGAGGCGATCCTGGCTCCTGCGAACGGTCTCGAAATCGGGCCACGGCGTGCCGATGTGCTCACTGAACTCCTCGCGATACTTGGAGAGGACGTATATGTCGCCCTCTCGGTGTGGCGTGATCGTTCGAACCGAGGGCCGGCGGGCCAACTCGAGCAGCCGCGAGGCGTACGCCTCGATGTCGGTCTCCGGCCCCGGGGCAATCGCCACCTCCGAGCAGTACTTCGAGTGGATCGCCGGTGCAGCCCTGTTCTCCGCAACGCCGATCACGTGGATCCCGCGTTTTCCGAGCGAGCGAATGCACGCGGTGCTGCTCTGGTTGTTGATCGCCGGGACGACGACTGCCCGGTCTGCAGTCACCACGACCGATCCCCCCGACGTGTCGATGACGATGCCTCGACCGGGTCGCTCCGACGACGTGGCCGGGATATTTCGAGCGTAAACCGGGACGTGGTGCGTCTCCATCCGCTCGCGGCAGCAGCGGTTCCGCGCGACTCATTCATCGTTGCGCACTCTCCGTTCGACCTGTGCCATCGTCTCGACAGTAACGTCGTGTCGGTCGCGACACTCAGTTACCATCGAAATAACCGTCTCCATTCGGTCGTGATCGCGCGCAGTCGTGATGTTGTTCGGATGCAGCCAGAGGTGAAACACGCCTTCGCGCGCGTTCGCCAGTCGTTCGATTCCGAGTTCGACCTGACGGACGACCGGGTCGGTCGTCACCGTCTCTACCGCCGTTCGTGGCGGCCCTTCGAAATCGAAGAGATACAGCGATGCGGGGATGTCGACTAGCCCGTGTTGGTCCACGGTCGGCGTGACGATCGGTGGTGCAGACGTTCCGCTCCCCCACGAGAGGAACTTCCCGGCGCGTCGGAGCGGCACCTCGTCGTACCACCGCAGCGGAGTCGCCCCGCGGTAGCAGGTGAAGCCGTGCTCGGCGAGAAGCTCCCGGTAGCCGATGTTGTTTCGCGGGAAGACGAACGACGTCGGTTCGAGTTCGTATTCGGTTGCCGCCTCGCGGCTGTGTCGGAGCTCCGCCGCCGCGATTTCCGGGGTCGTTTCGGGGGCGCCGAACTCGACGTGGGAGAACGAGTGCGACCCGATCTCGTGACCGACGTCGCTGTCGAGGATCGCCTCGATCAGATCCCTTCCGAACCACTCCGAGGTGGAGCTGGCAACGCCGCCCGGATCCCGGGCGAACCACTCCTCGCCCGCCGGATGGTCCTCGTGGCGACCGTTGCAGCGTTCGAGGAAGAGGTGCCCCACGACTGCCCACGTCGCCGGGAGATCGTTACGCTCGAACAGATCGAGTAGCGTCAGCCACGACTCGCGGGCGCTCTCGATCCGGTCGGCCGGCTGGGTCTGCAGATCGTGGAACCCCCAAGCGAGTTCGGCATCGATGGAGAGGACGATCGATCGACTGTCAGTCACGTTCGCTCTCACTTGCAATCACGGGCCTAAAAGTATGCGCTCGCTACGCCCGCCCGTGTCGACATACGGGAATCTGAAGCGCGTCCCGAACGCTCACAGCAGCTCCGCGAGCGGCGTCTGCGACGACGCCCAGTGCTCGACGTAGTAGTGAGCGAGCGACAGCGCGAGAAACGCTCCGACGACGAGGACCACGAGCACGGTTCCGGACGTGATCGCGATATCAAGTAAATGAAGAACGAGTAAAAAGAAGCTTCCGCCGGCGAGAGCGAGATAATACTGTCCCCACGGATGGGTCTGCTCGGCGAAGAGCTCGGTGACGTCCCTGATACGCTCGGTAGACGACACCGTTTTCGTGTCGTTGTCGTACCGTATCAGGCCACTCTCCTCGAGTTTCGGGACGTGCGATTGATACAGGGAGATGTACACTCGCTTCCGCCCTTCCTCGGAGACCTCCTCCGGTTCGATCTCGTTTTCCCACGCCGCGATACGTCTGGCGAGTTCGCGCAGGTCGGCCTCTCCGCCTTCGGCCTCGAGGTAGTAGATCAAACAGCGACGGCGGTCGCTACTCAACACCTCGAACAACTCGTCCCGCGATAGTTCATCAGTGTCCGAACTCACTTTGAATCGCCCGTGACGGACCGGTGGCCACGAGATATCTCTATCGTGCAACGGGTATCGTTATGAAGAGAGTACTACACGTATGTTCGCCTTACTGGTGTGTAATTTCGGTTTTCAGTCGATGGCTGTGCGGTGAGCCTCCGGGGAACGACCGATCGGAGCGGTGATACGGATGAATTATTGTCCGGTTATCCGTATGAACTGCTCACCGACCAGCCGAATCGGGACGAGTGGGTAGTAAAGTGGGTGGAGCCTACCGGGTAACGGATGGAGCCCGTACTCGAAAAGCGACGGATGGAGTCGCTGTCGGCGGAGTAGCATTCGCGGAAGCTCGGTCGGCGAATCGACCGCCTTCGCGTTGTACACGATCCGTTTCGTCGGTGTGGGACGCGTCGGGACGCCCGAATCGAGTCGATCGACGACGTCGTCCGCAAGTGCTTCGGCGCGATCGTCGTTCCGGATCCGACGTTCGACTCGATCGGGGACGTCGACACCGAAAAGCGACCTCGAAAGCTCGATCCCGACGAGTAGACGGCGTTCGAGCCCGGCGTTTCTCGATCGGCTGAACAGCGTCTCCCACTCGAGCGGCGACCGGTCGATCGCCGCCGCGACGTCGCTCGTCCACTTCAGCAGATGCCACCGGTGTTTCGTCCCGTGGTACGCGAGCATCAGAACTCTGTCCGCCGGATCGAGCGCAGGGAGGTCGATGCCACCGACCGAGACGGTGTCGCGTCGCTCCCACAGCGTCTCGAAGTCGATTCCGAACGGCAGGTCGGACTCGCCGACGCGACAGCGGATTTCCACCTCGGTGTCGTCCCGTCGCAGCTGGTACTCGGAAACCAGTGGCATCGTGAACGGCCCGCCGAGAACTGCGGCGTCGTCGAGACGTGGCGCGTCACAGATCCACCCGTAGCCGCGTTCCTCGAGGAGATCGACGGCCGCGGTAAGATCGCGTTCGTGAACGAGTACGTCGAGATCCCCGAACTCTCTCAGCGAGAGGTCGCCGTAGGCGTACGCCGCCAGCACCGGTCCTTTAAACGGGATCGAGCGTACCCCTTCTGTCTCGAACGCCTCGGCGATTTGATGGAGCTCCCTGGCGTACTGCAGGTTCCGAACCTCGACCGCTCGGGATCGGGTTCGGAGTGTTTCGAGCACCGAAGATGGGACACACTCCGGAGCGAGCTGGAGACGTCGATGGAGCAGTGGCACGACGCCGTGGCCCGCGCCGGTCTCGACGAGCCGATCCCACGATGGGTTCTCCTCGAGAAGCGTCCGAATCTGTGCCGCGTCCCGGTCGGTCACCGTGGGACGGGCGCACCGAACGAGCAGTTCGAGCTCTCGAGACGGTACGGCTGGTGTCGGTGCTGCGGGGGCGCTCGTCGTGCTAACGAGACTCATTGAGATCCTCGCGAACCAGATCGACGACGCGCCCGAGCGTCTCCAGCGTTCGTCGGCGACGGAGCCGCTTGATCGGTACCGACTCCGCCAGCGACGCACACTGGCGGAAGTTGGTCTCCGCCCGTCCGATTTCTCCGAGCAGTCCGACCGTGTAGGTGTTTCGGACGAGTTCGAAGATGCGGTCCTGCGGATCGACCGGCAGGACCGACTCGCGGTCCGCGTCCTCGAGCAGATAGATCCGCTTCAGCGGGAGGGTCGATTCGGGTATCTCGTGTCGAACGCCGTGGAAGTGTCGGTCTCGTGCCGGTGTGATCGACTGTGGCGGGTCGACCGGGACGTCGAGTCGATCGACGAGCGTCGGATCGAGCTTGATCGACGGGTAGCCGCCGCGGACGCGTGGCTCGTTCGCTGTGGGTTCGATGGCCGCGACGTCGTCGCTCAGGACCCGCTCTCCGGCGAGCAGAAACGCCATGGCGGTGGTCGTCTTTCCGACTCCCGACTCGCCCACGAACGCGACCGCCTCCTCGTCGATCGCGACCGTACTCGCGTGTAATACGAAGTATCCGCGCTGGCGGAGCAGGTAGTTGAGTGCCGGTCCGATGACGAGGTGACGGAGGATCTCTCCGGGAACGTCGGGTTCCGGATCGACGACGATCTCGCGACCGTTCCGTATCGAGACGTTCGCCACCTCATAGAGGAGTAGTTGCTCGTCGGGCGACCGGTAGTAAATCGTCCGATCCTCGGCGACGTTCGCCGGTCTATCGACGGTTCCCCGGCTGACGACGACGTCCGGTCGGTTCGGGGAGTCGGTCTCGGGGAGCTCCGGGATCGCGATCTCGGAGGCGACCGTCAGCCCGAACGCCGTGACTCGGTGGGTCGTCGACGCCGACGCGGTCACGGCTTCACCTCCGACGATCCGACTACCGCGTGGTCGAGGGAGTTCCGCGTCGGCGGGTGGCGCGAGCAGCTGTACATACGCTCCGAATTCGATCGTGTACTGATTAGTATGAGGCCGATACTCGTCCGTACGGAGTCTCTGTCTACGCCTTCGAACTGGCTGGTCGGTACGAAAGGGGCACGTCGGTCGGGGTACCGCTTCCCCGAACGTGACGCCTACGGACTCTTCAGGCGACTCGATCTCCGTACTTGCCGTCCATGAGCTCTTCAGTCAACGCTTCGACGCTACCGTACGTTTCGACCGTCGGCGGGTCGTATTTGTTCATAGGGTGTGACACCCGAGGAGTCATTCCGCGTATAACCGTTTTAGTATGGCCAACGATCCCCGATAAATCGATTACTACTCATCGGTGTCGTTCGAATGGCGCTCGATTCCCGGAGGGCGTGGGTTCGCGTTGGACCGGGGCGTCCGATCCATCGACGTGATCGCAATTCGTCGGAGTGTCATCAGCTCCAGTAATCGGCGTATACTTTAGCCGGTCTATCGGATACCCTTCCTCAAGTGATGGAGGAATACACGCTCCGTCGGAAGCTGCACGCCATATACCGCGTCGCACTGTACCGTCCGATCTACGCGTCAGCCGTCGTCGTATTGAGCATCGGCGTTGCTGCACTGGAGGGCGTCGGGATCGGGTTTCTCATTCCGATCATCGAGAGCATCGAAGCCGGTGGACAGATCGAGGACTCGGGAGGAATACTCGGCGTTTTCGAGGACATCTACAGCACGGTCGGGGTTCCGTTCACGATCGGCTATCTGGTTGCCGGCGTCACGGCGGTGATGACCGTCCGGTACTCCCTCAGTTTCGTGGTCGCCTGGCTTCGGGCCGGCATTCGAGTCCGGTACGTGACGGATCTCAGAGTCACCGCGCTCGAGAGCGCCCTGGACGCGCGCATGAGTTACTTCGATCAGGAGGGTTCCGACGAGATCCTGAACGCGATCATCACGGAGGCCAAATACGCCGGTCGAACGATCGACACGCTCGTCACGCTCGTCGAAAAGGTGTTGCTCGCGGCGGTGTACGTCGGCATCGCCCTCATCTTCGCTCCGCTGCTCACCGTCGGTGGCATCGTTCTCTTCGGGGGGCTGGTGCTCGGAACGCGGCTCTTCGTCGAGTCCGGCTACTCGGTCGGAGATCGGCTGGCGACGGCCAACGAGCGCATCCAGCAGTCGGCTCAGGCCGGCACACAGGGGATCGGCGCGGTGAAGATATTCGGACTCCACGACCGGATCCTCTCGCGGTTCGACGACGCGGCACAGCAGTTCACCACCGCGAGCATCGCCGTCGAACGGAACAAGGCCGCGATCGCGAACGCCTACCAGCTCACGGCGGCCGTCTCGCTGTTCCTTCTGATCTACGTCGCGTTCGTCGTCGCGAACCTCTCTCTCGCTGCACTCGGGGTCTTCCTCTTTGCGATGTTCCGACTCGCCCCGATGGTAAACGGCATCAACGAGACTGTGTACGATCTCGAACAGCGCCTTCCGCATCTCATTCGCGTTCAGGAGTTCCTCGACGAGTTGACGGAGGTCGACGAGCCGAGAGAAGCGAGCCGGGAGCTTCCCACTCCTGTGGAGC
>SKTU01000005.1 GCA_007122455.1 Haloarculaceae archaeon
AACTGGAGGACGTACGGCCGTCTGGCGGCGCCCGCATCCTCGCAAAATGGGAGGGCGCAAACCCCACGGGAAGTATGAAGGACCGGATGGCGGTCGCCATCATCCGCGGGGCGCGCGAGAGGGGAGACCTGCGGCCGGGGCAACGTGTGGCGGAGTACACGGGGGGCTCGACGGGAACGAGCCTGGCGATGGTCTGTGCGGCGCTTGATCATCCTGCGACGCTGCTCACCGCCGACTGCTTCGCAACCGAGAAGATTCGCACGATGCAGGCGTTTGGGGCCGACGTGGAGGTGCTCGAAACGCCGGCCGGACAGATACATCCGGGACTTATCGACGAGTGGCAGGAGCGACTCGACGCCGTGGTCGAGGAGACCGGGGCCTACTGGACCGACCAGTTCCACAACACCGACGCCCTCGACGGCTATGCGGCCCTCGGCGAGGAAATCCTCACCGATGCCCCGGGCGTCACCGACTTCGTCATGGGTATCGGAACCGGAGGGTGTGCGATGGGCACCGCCCGCGCCCTGCGAGTCGAGCGCGACGTCCGGGTGACGCTGCTCGAACCCGCCGAGTCTCCGATTCTCTCGGCGGACAGGCGTGGCGACCACACCGTCGAGGGGCTGGCAGTGGTCGAGCAGCCGCCCCTGCTCGACGACGACCTGTATGACGAGATACGTACCGTCTCGGAGGCCGAAGGCCGTACGATGGCGCGCAGGCTCGCGTCCGAGGAGGGCCTGTTCGCAGGCATCAGCACCGGACTAAACGTGGCGGCTGCCGTCGAGGTCGCAGCCGACTGCGGCCCCGAGGACGTCGTGGCGACCGTCGCCTGCGACACCGGCCTGAAGTACCTCGACGGCCACCTCTTCGCGGAGTGAGAGAGGACGAGCATCGGCCACGGCGATGTAGATGTGTATCACCGAAATCCTTCGAGAGGGTGGTACTGATGGTGCTGCATCCAGCCTCTATATCTTGCATGTCGATTCTGACAAAATCCAGAGAGTTCGCACAGTGCGTGCTGAATACACTGCGCGAATACAGCATGGAGTGACTCGTTTTCGGAGCTACTGAATCAGGATATTCAACGAATACAGAATACGAGTGACTCTAGAAACCCGACTGAACTTTTCGGTACAGAAGCTTTGGGAGCTGTTTGATCACTGTTGGAAACGTGAGCCCGAGTTGTTCTGCAAACTCTCGCTGGTTGAAATACACACGATGTTCCTTCACATGCCCATCTTCGATGCGGAGTGTTCCCATCAGTTGGAGTCCGACTGTCCGGTCGGTTGGTGGGAGCCCATTTATTGCTCCTTTATGTGTTCCTGTAAACCTCACTTCGTCCATTACGATATCGTCGCTGGCGAGTAATTCGAGAATCGTAATCTGAAAGTCGGGAAAACCAGCGTCCAACCACTTGATGAACGCTTCCAGGCCGGCAGGTCCATGCGCCTCCCCTGCAGGGCCTGGCCCCACATGCTCAGGTACCGCCGGATCGTACAGAACGAAGGTCTCCGAGACGAGATCCGGGATTTTCGAATACTCCCGGTCGTTCCAGATGTCACCGTAAGACCGTACGAGTTGTTCGGATTCTACCATAGTTGGTCCGCTACTATATGCGCGTGAAGAGCATATCCTTGTCCCGTCGCAAACCCCTGTACTAAATCTAACCTCTGTATCGGGCACGCCCGTACTACCAGCTGCTGAATAGATCGAGCGAACCGTGCTGCATACAGGGCGCGTATTCATCGAGTGACTCCAGTTCGGCTCCAATCCAGTCGATGGACGTAGAGGATACACGCTTCTAATTCAGGGGAGGACTAGCGAGACGGAAGATGATTGGGCCGCATTCCCTAACGGTGTATCAATCCCAGTATCCGACTTCGAACGTCATCGGCGGAATCGAACGTTTGGTCATCAGTCGAGGCAAGTACTTCTTCGAGGGAGTTCGTTCCGTGCTGTGTTTCGAGATCATAGTCACCATAGACCTCGACCAATTCGTTCGTCGTGGTAGGATACTCCTGGGTTTCGAGTGCTTTATCAAGTTCACCAAGCCGCCGATCAGGGTCGCCAGCCATTGCTCGGTCTTCACGGGCGCGGTCACGTATTTCCTCTCGCTTCCGCTCTGGCTGGCGTCGCTCTTCGCCATCTGCTTTGTCGTCTCGGCCCTGTTTGTCATCTGGCATCCCTCTCAGTAGGCGACCGAATCAGATAACGGTGTGGTCGTTCCTCGGTGTACCCATCTTGGAACGCAATAGAATAGCCCAGTCGTGCTGAACTCACATTCTACGTCTTGCAGCCAGTTTTTGTCAGAAGTTAATGCGATTGTCCGGTGGGGACATGAGGAGACTCGCAACGTCAGGCTTGAAGCCACACTAACTGACGGTTGCCGATTCCTCCAGTCACTCGTCCGGAAACCTGACGTCGAGCGCGTCCTCCGGTCCCAGGACGACCGCGAGGAGCCCCGCCCCGAGCAGCAGGAGGACGATTCCGGCGAGAGGCTCTCCACCCGCCGCGAGCCGTGAGACACCAGTGCCGACAAAAACGATCGCGCCGCCCACCGCACCGCTGGCCGCCAGGTGCCGACGTTCGGCTCCGGTCGTCGAGGCCGCGCTTCCAAGTTGGCGGCCCAGACTAATAGCGTTGTGACCGGCATCCCACGACAGTACCACGGCCGTCGTCCCGACCAAGACGAGCCAGGGCGGCGCACCCGAGGCGCCGGCGGCGAAAACCGCGATCAGCAGCCCGCCTGCGCCCGTCGTGAGACCCCGGGGAGCATTCGTCACGAGCGCCGCGGCCAACAGGAGCCAGCCGACCGACGCCAGGACGCTCCCGCCCGTCGTGTAGGGGAACGGGATGGCCCAGGCCACGAGCGCGAGACAGACCGCGATCCAGGAGCTGACGGTGGCGGGCGGTCGGGTCGTCAATCCGATCCCTCCAGCGCGCGTTCCAGCGATTCGTCCGGCAGCCAGTCCAGGACCGTGAGCCCGCGCCGGCGAAGCGCTCGGATTCGGACAGCCCGCTCGGCGTGGGCGATTGCGCCCGGCAGTCGACCCGGATCGGTCGGGTCCGGCGACACGACCGTCAGGGCGAACCCGCGAGCCTGGAGCATCCGGGCGAGATCGGTGGCCGCGTCGTCACAGAGCGGCGAGAACAACCACAGCCCCGTTTCGTCCGCCCGGAGCCGGGCGAACTGAGAGAGGGAGTAGCCGTCGGCCGTCGGCGGAAGCGGCCCGACAGAGGGATGAGTTCCGAGTGCGTCCCGGACGCGGACCAGGTGCCGACGGCCGGCGCCGGGCGCCACCCACAGTGAATCCGAGGCGATCGAAGTAACGCCCGCGCGGTGCCCGGCGCCGGTGATCGTGGCGACGACGTCGGCGGCGGCCTCGACCGACCGGTCGACCGCGTGGCCGCTCCTACCGGTACCGAGATAGGCCGTCTCTCTGGCGTCGATCACGGCCACGGTCGACGCCGATCGTTCGTCCTCGTGAGCAACGGTCGCTAGCTCGCCCGTTCTGGCGTAGCGCTTCCAGTCGATCGTCGAGACAGGGTCGCCAGGGTGGTACTTCTGGACGCTGTGGAACTGGACGCCCCGACCCGGATCGTTGGTGACGAGTGAGCCCGCCCGTTTCGGCCCGATGTGTTCGATCGGCGGAAGGTTCGCGAGTGGCCTGGCCACCGGTAGACAGTCGACGACCGTCTCGACGGTCTCGTTCCGTTCGGCCTCCATCGATCCGTTGAGATTCCTGGCCAGAAGCCGAACTGGCTCGAACCGATGGGAGCCTCGTCTGGCGGCGACAGTGTAGCGCCAGGAGACCGACTCATCGGCACCGAGCGCCGTACCGAGCCGTGGCGACCCTTTGGTAACTTCGAGTGCCGGCGGCACGCCGTCGACGATCCGGAGGTCGTGGGTCGGATCCCCCTCGTTGTGAACAGTCACCGTCACCTCGACGCAATCACTTGGCGAGGGATTCGGATCGGAGACGTGCCGGTCGACGGAGAGTTCCGGCTCGGGGGCCGAAATCGCCCTGGCGTATGCGGCGAAGCCAATGCCGACCGCGGCAGCCAGCAGGACTCCCGGTGCCTCGTAGAGGACACCGCCGACTAGCGCGAGCAGCGCGACCACGACGACTCCGTTCCAGTGGCGAGTGGCTCGAGTCACGTCCTCGTGGCGCGGCGTCTCCCCGACCGTGGTCCGGGATGGTGTGATCCTGGTCGAGTTTAGGCGGTCGCCGACGCCCGCGACCGCCGCGACGGCCGCCATCGCCGCCCGGAGGTCGTCACGAGCCGTCCAGCCACGTCCGAGGAGCAGCGACCGCAGTCGCCCGCCGAACGATCCTGCATTTGGTTCCGTTGTCTCAGCGAGCGCCGCCGCCGCGCGGTCGTCGTCGGTCCAGCTACCCGCCTCGACCGCCTCGCGGGCCTCGGTTCTGTTGTACTCGTGGCGATCGACGAGCAACGAGATGACCAGACAGCGGAGCCGGTTGCGGACGCGTCCGTAGGCGTCGTCGGTCCGACCAGAGACGCCCCGGACCGTCCGGGCTAGGTCGTCTCCTGGTGCGGGAACCCCGCGGGCAGTTTCGGGCGTCCCGACGGTCGCCCCGCCAGGCGGTGCCTCGACGTGGAGCTTGACCACCCGGTAGGCCAGCCCGAGCAGGCCGACCAGAACCAGATAGAAGACCAGCTGTCCGAGCGACTCCAGAACGACGATGCTCTCCGGACCGAACCGGTCGACGACCGCACCGGGAACCGTGAACACGACGATCCCAACGGTGAGCGCAAACACGGCGACGACGATGGCGACGTACCGGATCTCCGTCGGCTTCATTCCTCGTCCTCTTCGAGCGCCCGACGGAAGTCGGCCGCCTGTCGCTCGGTTTCCGGGGTCGGTTCCTGGCTGCCGTACCGGACTGTCTCGAAGAGCCCGGTCAGTCGATCGACGGCGTCCGAGTCCATGCCAGCGTCCACGGCGACGCCGGCGATTTCACGGGGCGTGGCGTTCCGGGTGGTCCGGTCGGCGACCCGTTCGGCCAGGTCGCTCCAGGCTCGGTACACCTCGTTCGCGTCGGCGTCCGGTAGTTCGGACGGGGTCGGCGGATCACCACACCCGTGATCGTCCGGCGACGACCGCCAGGGCTCCCGTTCCGACGCACGCGGCTCGATCTCGGGCGCTTCGAGAGTCCCACGAGGGCGGCTGTGCGCGAGGACGGTTCCGACGACCGCGAGCAGAAGCGCGATCGTCGCGACGACCAGGGGGAACGTCTCGGCCGTTCCGCCGGCTCCGGCGCCGTCGAAGAATCGTGCCGGATCCGCCAGGAACAGCCCGAACAGCAGCGTCAGAAGGACACCACCGCCCACGAGCGTCCCCAGGATCCGGCGGGGGTTTTCGATCGCCAGGCGGGCGACAACGAGCAGCACGAGGAACCCGGCGGCGGCGATGACGATCAGGCCGACGATCCCGAGTTCGCCCCCGCCGTCCGGTTCCGGCGCGGGCTCGAGGAGCTCCGAATCGAACTCCCCGTGGTCGATCTCGGCCGGGTCCTCGTGCAGGTCGCCGTCGACGAACGTGGCGGCGCCGGGGAGTGCCGGCGCTGCGAGCCCGATGGCGAGCACACCGACGAGGCCGAGACAGAGATACCAGAGGGCGGCCCGATCCATCGCCCGGAGGAAGGCCGTCCGGCCCTAAAGCGGTTGTGCCGCGGGATAGCCTCACACTCTGGAGCGGTCAGAGACTCCTCGAACGCACGCCAGATCGTCTGCTGGGCGGGGGGGACGGCGGACGATGGACTACCCGTCATCGAGTCCTTGGATCGTCTTCACGAGTGGTTCGAAGCGGGCGCGGTCGAACTCGACCTCGACGACGTCTTCGGGGGTGCCGCCGAGCGGCTCATCGCGAACACCCCCGGCTACGGCTGTTGTGATAAATGCCCTGAATACTCAATCAGGTGAAGGTCGTCGAAATGGGACCGCTCGGATTTGAACCGAGGTCACGGGCACCCAAGGCCCGAAGTATACCAGGCTAACCCACGGTCCCGCAACAATACGTTGCCGCGCGGCGTTGAAAGGGTTTCGTTCCGCCCCCAAGGGCTATGTCTCCGCCCCGAGAACGGTCGGTGATGGTTACACCGATCGAGATCGGGTTGCTCGTCGTCGCACTGATCGGCCTGTTCGTGGCGTTCAAGCTCCTGCGGGCGATCACGGGACTGGTCGTCAACGCGGTCGTCGGGGTCGTGATCCTCTTCGTCGCGAACCTCCTCGGCGTCGGGGTCGAGATCACGGCCATCGCCGTCCTGATCTGTGCGATCGGCGGTGTCCCGGGTGCGCTGCTCGTGATCCTGTTGGCCTACCTCGACATCGCCTTCGTGGCGAGCGTCGCCCCGATCTGATCACGCCTCGTCGGCGAGTTCGATGTCGGCGACGATCCGGTAGGGGTCGCTCCCCTTGCGGATCCCGTCGAGCATCGTGAACGCCTCGCCGGGCTTGAGGAAGTGCTCGGTGACGGTTCGGCCGAGCGGCGTCGGCCGGAGCCCGTCGATGAACTCGTACTCGATCAGTTTCCCGACCGCGTGCTTCGTCGGGACTTCGCCGATCATCCGGTCGTTGAGCGCCTTCGCTCGCTTGCCGGCGACGACGATGTTCGCCAGCGTCTCCTCGACCGCGGCCGTTTCGTCGTACGTCGTGATCACCGGCTCCATCTCACCCTTCAGGAGTTTGAACGCGACCTCGTCCTCCGACATCTCCATCGAGCTGTGGTACGAACAGTCCGGCTCGACGAGCACGTACACCGTCCCCTGATCGTGGTAATCGGGGCGCCCGGCGCGGCCGAGCATCTGCTCGAACTCCTGGACGGAGAGCCACTCGATCCCCATCGCCAGCGAGTCGAAGATGACCTGCGAGGCGGGGAAGTCGACACCGGCCGACAGCGCGGCGGTCGTCACGACCGCCGCGAGATCCTGGTCGGCGAACTGGCGTTCGACCTGCTTGCGGCGCCCGTAGTCGAGGCCGGCGTGGTACGGTGCAGAGTCGTACTCCAGTCGCCGGGAGATCTCGTGACAGCGGCGCCGGGAGTTCGTGAAGACGATCGTCTGCCCCCGATACCCCTTCGACGACTTCGAGTCGAACGCGCGCTTGACGAGTTTGTTCTCTATGTCGGTCTTCTCGTGGCCGTCGGCGAACGTGACGTGGCGCTCGATCGGCACCGGACGCTCCTCGAACTCGATGAGCTGGGCGTCGAGCTGAGTGGCCAACTCGCCAGGGTTGCCGACCGTCGCGGAGAGATACACCCACTGGGTGTCACAGCCGTTCGTCTCGCAGTAGTGTTTCAACCGCGAGATCAACCCGTCGAGACGGTGCCCCCGCTCGCCTTCGCCGAGCGTGTGGACCTCGTCGATGACGACCGTCCCGACCTCGCCGAGATCACGGCCGGTCCGCAGGGCGTGGTCGATCCCCTCGTAGGTGCCGACGATGACGTCGGCGCCCGGATCGAACCGGTTGCCGCTGTCCCGGATTCGGCTTGCTCCGACCCGGAGCGAGACGTCGACGAGATCGCCGTAGTCGTCCGCGAAATCCTCGTGTTTCTGGTTGGCGAGTGCGACGAGCGGCACCAAAAAGAGCAGCTTCCCCTCCCCGCGGAGCACCCGATCGATGCCAGCGAGCTCGCCGACGAGCGTCTTTCCAGTCGCCGTCGCGCTGACGACGAGCTGATCGCGCCCCTCGAGGAGACCGTTCTCGACGGCGAGACTCTGGACCGGCAACAGTTCGTCGAACTTCTGGAGTTTCGATTTCAGCTCGCCGTGGACGTCGATCTCCCGCGTCGAGACGAGATCGATCTCCTCGGTCGTCGCCGATATCTCGTCGAACTTCGTCAGTTCGGGGTCGAGCTGTCCCGAGAGGAGGTTCGCGACTCGCTCGAGGTCGCCGACCTCAAGCAGTAGCTCCTCGAGGCGGTCGCGAGCCCCGGAACGGAGCCCTCGGTAGTTGGCTTCCCGTTCGAGCTCTCGCGTCGCACAGTCGGGACAGATGTATTCGGTATTGGCGCGGATCGCCGTCTCGCTCGTCAGCGGCGAGTACCGGCCGTGTCCCGCACAGTACCGGCAGGTTCGGACCTGCTTGGCGTCGAGCTGGTAGCCGTCGAGCATCGACTCCAGCCGTTCGCGGCCGTGCGACGTCGTCTGCTCGGAGATCCGGATTCGGTCGGCTCGTCGCGCCATCTCGACGAACTGTTCGGGACGTCGCGGAATCTCGTCGGGCCCGTCCTTCACCCGAAACCGGCCGGGACGGGGACCGGCGTCGGTTTCCTTCAGTTCCAGCCGGCCGCGGAGCAGCCGCTCGCCGTCGCGACGGACGACGACCGCGAAGTCGTCACCGGTCTCGTGGAGGAACAGCGTTCCGACGTCGGTGACCTGCTGAGACACGTGTCTCACTACCGGATCGGGGTATTTCAGTTCCTCGGGAGCGATGCGGACGTATCGCACGACGCCACCCGGCCGTTCCGCGTCGCTACTCGGCGAGTTTGATCTCGTCGTCGCCGGTCGGCACTGCGCAGATGAACGCCCCGGCTTCGTCGCTCTCGTTTCGGTACCAGTGAACGACGCCGGCGGGGATGTGTAGCGAGTCGCCGGCGCTGACGGTGTACTCCTCGTCGTCGATCCCCACGACGTACTCTCCCTCGAGAACGTACTGCTCGTGTTCGATCTCGTTCGTGTGCTTCGGAACGGTGCCGCCCGCCTCGAGAACGAACCGCCGAATCGCGAGGTTCGGTGCACCGTGTTCCTCGCCGATCAGAACGCCTTTCGACATCCCGTCGGCCGCGCTCACGTCCTCGTAGTCGACGTCGTCTCCGCGGCGGATCCGCGGCTCGTGTTCGCTCGCTTCCATACCGGCCGTTCGACCGTCGCCACCAAAACCCTACCCCCGCCGCCGGCCTTTTATGAGCCCACCGGGCCAACGGCGCGTATGAAGAGCTTCCGGATCGGCAGCGCCTTCGGGATCCCGATCAGACTCGATCTGACGTTCCTCCTCATCCTGCCGATCTTCGCGTATCTCATCGGCCTCCAGCTGGAAGCGCTCGTCGGCGTGTTCAACGAGACGATGGGGCTCGGCGTCGATCCCGAGGCGCTCGTGACCGGTCCAGTCGCCCGTTACGGGGTCGGACTGGCCGCCGCAGTCGGCCTCTTCGTCGGCGTCGTCTGCCACGAGTTCGGCCACTCGCTCGTCGCACGCCGGTACGGGATCCCGATCGCCTCGATCACGCTGTGGCTGCTCGGCGGGATCGCCCAGCTCGAGGAGATCCCGGAGGACTGGCGAAAGGAGTTCAACATCGCGATCGCCGGTCCGATCGTCAGCGTCGTCTTCGGGGTCGCCGCCTACGTCGCCTACCTCCTCGTCCCGACCGGCGGGTTCTTCCTCAGCGCTACGCGGTTCACGCTCGCATATCTCGCGGTGATGAACGTGGTGCTTGCAGCGTTCAACCTCCTGCCCGGGTTTCCGATGGACGGCGGGCGGATCCTCCGAGCGCTACTCGCGCGCAATCAACCACACGCGAAGGCGACCCAGCAGGCAGCCCGCGTCGGCCAGCTGTTCGCCATCGGACTCGGCCTGTTCGGGCTGCTCGCGGGGTTCAACGTCTTTCTCATCCTGCTCGCGTTCTTCATCTACATCGCGGCCGCCTCGGAGTCGTCCCAGACGGTGATGAGCGCCGCCTTCGAGGGTGTCGAGGTTCGCGACGTCATGACGCCACGCGAACAGCTCGACGTGGTGGCCCCGGAGACGACGATCGCCGAACTCACCGAGCGAATGTTTCACGAGCGACACACGGGGTATCCGGTCGTCGACGACGACCGTATCGCCGGCGTAATCACGCTCTCGGACGCTCGCGACGTGCGGGAGGTGGAGCGGGACGCCTACCGCGTCGCTGACGTGATGAGCCGCGACCTCCAGACGGTCACCGCCGACACACCCGTGATGGACGCCCTCGAGACGATGCAGCGGGCAGGAATCGGCCGACTGATCGTCATGTGCGAGTCCGACGAGGAGTTCGTCGGACTGGTGTCGAGAACGGACATCATGACGGCCCTCGAGATCGTCAAATCGAGCGGCGGGATCGCCGGACCGGTCGAGGACGCAAACGGACGCTGAGAACGACGTTCGACGGAATCGCAGACGCAGCCTTATGTACGCGTCGGTTCAGTGGTCGGACGATGACCGACAACGCCTCGACATTGAACGGAATCGTTCAGGCACAGCTCTGCCCGTACACGTCGGACGACGAGGTCGATCACGACGGACTCGAGGAGAACACGGAGTATTTCGCCTCGTTCGCAGCCAGTCGCGACGTCGACGTGGCCGTACTCGCGAACGGTAGTACCGCGGAGAGTTACGCGAACACGGACGCCGAGCAGAAATCCGTCATCGAAACCGTCGTCGAGAGCAGCGGCGACGTTCCCGTCATCGCGGGAACGGGAAAACCGGGCACGAAAGCGACGATCGAGATGACGGCCTACGCCGAACGGGCCGGCGCCGACGCCGCACTCGTCGTCACGCCGTACTACCGCTCGCCGACCGAATCCGGTCTCTACGCCCACTTCGAGGCGGTGTCGAACGCCGTCGACATCGACGTCGTCGTCTACAACAATCCCGACGTCTCCGGTGCGCAGATTCCGCCCCACGTTCTCGACCGGATCGCCGATCTGGAGAACGTCGTCGCAACGAAGGACGGAACGCCGCTGATCGGCGACTTCTACGCGATCGCACGGCGACTCTCCCCCGAACGAATGACGCTGCTCTCTTCGGACGCCTACACGGGATACGCGGCGAAGGCGGCGATGACCGACGCGGTCCGGGGGTTCTTCAGCGTGCTCGCGAACTTCGCGCCGCAACTGGAGTGGGAACTGTACGACGCAGTTCGGCGCGGCGACGACGACGCCATCGAGGCTGTCCTCTCGAAACAGGACGCCTTCTGGTCGTTCGTCGGCGACGTCGAGGCGCGGCGGGAGCCGACGACGGTCCTTCCGGAGGGGTGGACGACGAACCACCTGTATCTCCCCGTCGCGAAGGCGGCGATGGATCTCACCGGACTGAACGGCGGCCACAGTCGGCTCCCGGAGGTCGATCTGACGGACACCGAGATCGAAGAACTGGAATCGATCCTCCGTGGAATGGGCATCGAGACGGTCCAATAGCCGGGTCGTCGCTACGGACTCGACGGCATCAGCCGTCGACTGCAGTGTCGATCGCGGATTCGAGATCGGCCCACAGATCCTCGACGTGTTCGGTTCCGACGCTGATACGGACCAGTCCGTCGGTCAACCCCGCCTCGCGGCGCTGCTCGGGCGGGATCGACGCGTGGGTCATCGTCGCCGGCTGCTCGATGAGACTCTCGACGCCGCCGAGACTCTCCGCGAGGGCGAACAGTTCGGTCGAGGAGACGACGTCGGCGGTCTCCTCGAGCGTGGCGTCGAGTTCGAAGCTCATAATGCCGCCGAAGTCGTCCATCTGCTCGGCTGCGAGATCGTGGTCCGAATGACTCTTCAAACCGGGATAGTACACCTGCGCGACGTCGGGGTGGGCCTCGAGCCGGGCTGCGACCGTCCGTGCGTTCTCGCAGTGACGCTCCATCCGGAGGGGCAGCGTCTTGGTTCCGCGGAGTACGAGAAAACAGGCGAACGGGTCCGGCGTCGCCCCGACGCTGTTCTGATAGAAGCCGAACCGCTCGTCCAGTTCGGGATCGTCGGTGACGAGTGCGCCGCCGATGACGTCGGAGTGGCCACCGAGATACTTCGTCAGTGAGTGCGAGACGACGTCGGCGCCGAACTCGAGCGGTCGCTGGAGATACGGCGTCGCGAACGTGTTGTCGACAGCACAGAGAACGTCGTGCTCGTGGGCGATCTTGGACAGCGCGGCGATGTCGTTGATCCGCATCAACGGGTTCGTGGGCGTCTCGATCCAGAGGAGCTCGGTTTCGGGACGGAACGCCTCGCGGACGGCCTCCGCATCAGTCGTGTCGACGAACGAAAACGAGAGATCGTACTGCTCGTACACCTGCTCGAAGAGGCGATGAGTGCCGCCGTAGACGTCGTCGCCGGCAACCACGTGATCGCCGGCCGACAGCAGGTTCATTACGGTGTTGATCGAGGCCATTCCGCTCGCGAAGGCGCGGCCGAACTCGCCACCTTCGAGGGCAGCGAGGTTTCCCTCGAGCGCCGTCCGCGTCGGATTGCCCGTCCGGGAGTACTCGTACCCACGGTCCTCGCCCGGTCCGTCCTGCAGGTACGTCGAGGTGGCGTAGATCGGCGGCATGAGCGCCCCAGTCACCTCGTCCGGGGACTGCCCGGCGTGGATCGCTCGCGTCTCGAAGCGCCCGTTTCCGCCGAATCCCTCGCGACGGTGCTCTTCAGGTTCGTTCATGTGTCCACTCCTCGTAGGAGCCGTAGATAGCTTTCGACAGGTACCGTTCGCTCGAATCCGGAAAGATCGTCACGACGGAGTCGTACGGCAGCTCGAGTTCGTCCTCGAGGGCGCGCTCCGCGATCTCGAGCGCGGCGACGCTCGCCGCCCCCGCGCTCGAGGCGACGAGATGTCCCTCTTCGCGAGCCAACCGCTTCAGTTCGGTCTGTGCGGCCCTGTCGCTGATCTGCCGGATCTCGTCGACCAGCTCCGGCTCGAACAGCTCGTTCGTCGAGAGGTCGTGCGTCCCGATCCCCTCGATGTGATACTCCCCTTCCTCGACGTCATCGCCGTGTGCCGTCGAGAACAGTGACCCCTCGGGTTCAACTGCAACGACGTGCGTCCTCGGCTCCCGGTCGAGCGCGTATCTCGCGAGGCCCATCAGCGTGCCGGTGGTTCCACAGCCGGCGACGATCGCGCCGACGGCGCCGTCGAGAGCGTCGTAGATCTCCGGAGCGGTCGTCGCCTCGTGGGCGCGAACGTTCAGCGGCGTCGAAAACTGCTGTGGAACGACGGCTCCCTCTCGCTCGGTGGCTAGTTCGCGAGCACGCTCGATGGCACCGGTCATTCCGTCGGCAGTGGGCGTGTTGACGACGTCGGCACCGAGCGCTCGCATCAGCGTCTGCTTCTCGACACTGAACGCCTCGGGGACGACGAATACCGCGTCCACGTCGTACTGTGTCGCCGCGAGCGCCATCCCGATACCCGTGTTGCCGGCGGTCGGCTCGACGACAGTCCCACCTGGCTGGAGTTCACCCGTCGACAGCAGTCCCCGAACGATGTACGCCCCGATGCGATCCTTGACGCTCGCTCCCGGGTTGAACGATTCGAGTTTGGCGTACACCGGTAGCTCGTCGGCGCTCGCCTGGACTCTGACGAGCGGCGTCTCGCCGATCGTATCCAGTACTGACTGGAGCGGTTCGCGATGAGTCGTCATACTTCCCTCCGGACGGAGATCATGTCGGCCGTCGTAGTTCCTCGGGCAAGGGTAAATAACATCCGCCGAACATATTCTCGACAGGTATTCGACCGTCCCGTCGTATGCGTTCGACGTATGCACCCGTTGAAAGTGTCCGTTCGAGTGTATTTCCGGGCGAGTCGAGGTAATGGCTGTCGAACGGCACCGGCGACTGACGATGTAGAAGTATCGAGGTCCGGGTGCGGGAATTGAACCCACGTCGCAGCCACCACAAGGCTGCAGGATACCACTACCCCAACCCGGACACGCATCCGTACGTATCCGATTCGAACTCAAATACGTTTCGACTCTTCACCGGCTGTCAGTCGTGTGCACGCACGTCCGTGGGTTTTTCAACGCGAACCGACTACTGAAGCCACAGTGGCGATCACGGACAAGATCTACATCAAGAACCACCGCCAACTCGTCTCCCAGCTCGAGACGTCGTTCCCGAAGAGCGCGTTCTCCGGGGCGACGCTGGACGTGCTCTTTCAGGGCGAGGGACTCGCCAAGCTCGACGAGGCGTCCCGCGATCGAGTGTTGGAGTTCGCCGAGGCGTTTCTGGACTGCGATTGCCAGTCGAACCCCTACTGCGGCTGTCCGGAGGAGAAGTTCGTCGCGTATCTGCTGGAGCTTCGCGCCTCGGGACTCGGGCCGGAAGCGATCGTCGACGCGATGAGCGCCGACTACATGGTCTACGCCTATCCGGGCGACGTGCTCTCGTTTCTCGACAACGCGGTTCGGACGCTCGAAGCGGCCGAACAGCTCGCGGACGTCGACGGACGACGGGAAATGGAGTCGAAAATCGACCGAAAGCGCCGAGAGCTGACCTGAGCCGGACTACCGTGTCCTATCCTAGCCGGAACGGCTCTTCCTCTTCGCTCCCCTCGTCGAGGTCCTCGAGCTGGATGACGTCCTCGGCCTCCCGCTGTTCGACCTCCTGACTGAGTTTCGTCACGTAGCGCTTGTACTCGTCGAGCTGCTCGCGGAGGTGTTCGGCCTCGAGTTCGAGCCGCTCGTGCTCGCGGACGAAGCTCTTCGGCACCTCGACCTTCGGCGGGAAACTCTCGGCCGGCGAGCTCGAGGCGTTGCCGCCCTTCAGTTCGTGTTCGGGAACGACCCGTACCTGCCCGTCGTGGGCAACGAGGGTGTCCACGTAGTCGCGGAACACGGCCGAAAGCGAGATGTCGCGTTCCTCGGCGATCTCCCGGAGGGTCTCGAAGGCGTCCTCGTTGACCCGAAAGGAGATCGTCTTGTTCTTGTTGCCCATATCACCGCTAGTTCGTCGGGCCAGTCATATAAGGATTTGTCAGACGCACGCACGCCGAACCGCGTCGGACGCTACCGCTACGCCTCGAGGAGGTCGTCCGCCGCGTCGCTCTCTTCGAGGCTCTCGAGAGCGGCGATGGCCTGATCCCGGTAGATCGAGAGATCCGGATCGTACTGAGTCTCCGCCATCGCGGCGTACTCGCCGCCAGCGTCGAACGCCTCGATGCGATCGAGCGTTCGTTCGGCCGTCTCGACGACCCAGCGGCTTCGGGTCGCCTCGTCGACGATCGTGATCGACTCCGGACGCAGCGAGACGTTGATCTCGCCGTCGTCGGTTTCGTAGGTACGCGGTTTTCCCACGACTGCGACGTAGGCCGGTGGTTCGGCGTCGCGCAGCGTCGCCGTGGCATCGGGTTGGTACTGTCCGGCGTAGGCGAAGAACGTCCCCGTCGGATCGACGATCCGGCCGCGCCAGTATTCGGACTCCTCGCCGACGTCCTCCGTTTCGGTAAGCGTACCGACGACGAAGACGCGGTTGGCCCGCTCGCCGGTCGGCAGCAGCGAGAACACCGGTGCGCGCTCGTCGTCGGACTCCTTGAACGTGTACGTCGCGTCGTTGAATTCGGCTGCGAAGGCGCGTCGGGCGACTTCGCGGGTCGGTGCGGAGCTCATTAGAGGGACCTCGCTTTGATCAGCACGGGATCGGGATCGACCGCGTCGGTGAGCGTTTCGATCTCGTCGGCCAGCACGTACCGGCCGAACGTCGGGCCGACGACGCGGTAGTACCGCCCGAGAACGGTCGTTCGCATCTCGTCGGCGACGACCTCGGTGTCGAGCGCGTCCATCGCCATCTGCTGGGCCTCCTCGAGACCGATCCCGGTCAGTTCCTCGGTGGCCTCCTGGTCGAAGATGACCTCGTGGACCTCCTCGCCGTCGTCGAGGACGCCCTTGATGCGGAGGTCGAACTCGCCGTCGACGTCGCCGTGCTCCGAGCAGCGCCCGTTCTGCAGAACGCGCGTGCAGTCGTCCTCGGGGCAGCGCTTGATCAGCCCGGAACCGGACTGGATGTCGACGAGCGCACCCTCGATTTCGGTCGTGTCGTCGCCGACCTCGATGTCGGTGTCGAGCTCTTCGATCGTCGTCGTGCTGTTGAGTTTGATCGAGAAGCGGCCCTGATACTCGTCGGTGACGACGTTACCGAGCCGATACACCGTCCCCTCGCTCAGTTCTGGGAGGTCGGATTTGGCCCACTTGGTGAACTTCACCGTGCCGGATTCGTCGCCGACCAGTCCGACCTGAGCGATCGAATCCGAGCGGGGCTCCCAGAGATCGACGACCTTCACGGTCAGATCGAGCCACATCTCGGGGGCGTCGATGTCGGCGACGGTCGCCTCCTGACTCGTCCCGCCGGAGAGTTCGTCGCGCTCCATGCCGGCCTCGTCCAGATACGTCGAGACGACGCTGCGGCGTGCCTCTTCGATCGGAACTCGGTAGTCGGAGACGAGCGTCTCCAGTCGATCCTCGATGTCGTCGACGCTCACGTCGAGCGTCTCGGAGAACTGTTCGTGTATCTCGACCGCGTGCTGTCGCAGGTCCGTCATATTGTGTCCGTCTCCGCGTGGTTTTCGGTGGGAGACGTACGCCGGTTGGTTCCCTATCGTATAAAAATCGTCGGTGCCGGAGTGAAAGTGAAACCGAGACGTCGAACCGACGGGTCGGTCGACGGCTCTTTGTGGGCCGCACCCGAATCGCGACGCGTGAGCAATCGTCGCCGCCTAGCACGGATCCTCCGGACGAAGCTCCGGTCGGCGGGCAAGCAGTACGAGGAGGCCAGGCGAGCGTATAGCGACGCCAAGACCGCCACGGTCGCGGACCTCCCGGTCGACGAGGAGGGGCGGGCGCGGATCGTCTGCCGTCGATACGCCGAAAAGCGGGCCGTCTCGCTCGACGAGCGCGCCCGACCGAACTGCTACGATCCCGACCACCAGGACTGCCACGGCTGTCTCGAGGACATCCGTGACGGTCGAATCGAAACATGGTGACGCCGAACGCGCGTCAGGCGCTCCGCATCGAACCGCCGTCGACTGGCACCGACGCACCGTTGACGAACGACGACCGTTCGCTTGAGAGCCACGCGACCGTCTCGCCGAGCTCGGACGGATCGCCGACGCGCTCGAGCGGGATGCCGCTGGCCCACTGCTCGAGCCCGGCGTCGTAGCTCTCGAAGTCACCGCGCTCGACGCCACTCTCGACGAGCTCCTCGATTCGGCTCGTTTCGTGCGAGCCCGGCAGAACCGCGTTCACACGCACTTCGGGGGCGAACTCCCGCGAGATCGTCTTCATCAGGCCGATCACTGCCCGGCGAACCGAGTTCGAGAGCACGAGGTCGTCGATCACTTCCTTCACGGATCCGGAGGTGATGTTGACGATCGTCCCGCCATCGCCCTCGACGAGATGCGGATGCGCCGCCCGCGTCGTCCAGACGGCGCTCATCACGAGCAGGTCGTAGGCGTCGTACCAGTCATCGTCGTCCGTGTCGAGGAACGATCCCGGCGGCGGGCCGCCCGCGCTCGTGACGACGTGGTCGAGACCGCCGAACTCCTGGACGGTTTCCTCGACGAACCCCTCGACCGCGCTCCGGTCGGTGATGTCCGTCTCGACGGCCAACACCTCGCCGCCGCCGATCGCTTCGAGCTGTGCCTCCGCACGAGCCAGCCGGTCGGGGTCGCGACCGCAGATCGCGACGTTCGCTCCGTCGCGGGCGAGCGCTTCCGCGCTTGCCAGCCCGAGGCCGGCCGAACCTGCCGTTACCAGTGCCGAATTGCCGTCGATTCCCAGATCCATACCGGCGACTCGACCGCCACCGGTATAAAAACGCCGGCGCCGGCGGAGCCTACCGCCGAACCCGGACCGTCCCGTCGCTCCCGACGCTGACGGTGATCTCCCGTCGGACCTCGCGCCCGACGATCGCATCGCCGGCCGCGTCGCTGATCTGTTTCATCAGTTCGGGCGCGGTCTTCGAGACTTTCACTCCCGACTCGTCACAGGCGGAGTACACCTCGTTCGGGACGTCGTACAGGTCCGTCCCGGTCTCGACGGAAAGCGTCACCGGAGCGGCCAGTGCCTCGGCGAACGCGACGGTCTCGTGGGCCTTGGCGACGTTCTCGCGCGCGCTCGACTCGACGTTCGAGACGTTCGCCCGCGACGTCCCGAGCGACTCGGCGATCGCGGCCTGTGGAGCACCGTGCTCCCGAAGCGCGAGCACCTCCGCCTGCCGCCGCGTCAGTACGCTCTCGTCGGCATTGAATCCGGCGCGGTCCAACAGCTCGTCGACGTCGGGGAGGCTCACTTGCCCCAGAAGTTCTCGCGACTGCCCAGCCGCTCGCGATCGAGCGCCCGCTCGCGTTTGCTCTTGCTCTTGGCCTCCTCGACCGCGTCGACCGCGTCGACGGAGTCGGAGCCATCGCCCTCCTCTCCCCCTTCCTCCTCCATCGGCAACCGCTCGACTTCCTCGGCGCGGGCGTGGTTCGACCGCACCTTGGTGATCTTCACGCGCGAGCGTGCGTCGGGAAGCACACCGTCGACCATCACGATGAAACCGTCCTCGGTCCGTCCGACGCCCGCACCCGACTCGTGGATGTCCTCGACGTCGACGACGACCTCCTCACCGAGCTTCACGGGTTGCTGTTTCAAGTCCTGAATCGGCTGGCTGTAGTGGTTACACCACTCAGCACCGCCGCGATCGCCGTAGTGTTGACAACCCATCCCCTCGATCCGTTCGGAGAAACTGGGGCAGTCGTCAGCGAGTGGGCAGTCCGGCATACAGTCCAGTACCCCCGGCGTCGATTAAACGCTTGTGGGTCACAGACCGGCACACGCACGGTTCGACGGCCGGTATCGCTTTTTTTTCGTCGGCACCGAAACCGAGTATGAGCCGCCCCGTTCCGGAGGCCGCCCCGGTCATCGGGATCGTCCTCGCAGTTCCGTTCGCCCTCTACGGCTTTCTCTTCGGCTCGAACCACCTCTCGACGGTCGTCGTCTCGGTCGCACTCCTCTATGGATTCACCGCGTTCGGGATCGCCCGCTCGCCGGATCCGACGACCGTGTTCCGCCCCGATCCGGTTCTCGCCGTCGGCGTCGTCAGCGGCGGAATCGTCGGGCTCTACGGCGTCGCCAGCGGGGAGCCGCTGTTCGGTGCCCTCGTCGCGGTCGTCGTCGCTGCACCGCCGGCCCTGTATCACGCCCGCTTCGGCGAGCCGGTAAACCCCCTGTCACCGACGGCGACGCTCGGCGTCGGACTCGTCGCCGCCGGGACGCTCCTCGCCTTCGGCTCGCTCTCGAGACCGATCGTCGGCGGTCTCTCCGGGCTGTTCGTCGGCCTCGCCGCCGTCGACTATCACCGCCAGCGTGGACGGCAGCTCACCGCCGGTTACCGAACGGTCGCTGTCGTCGCCTGCCTCGGCAGCGGGCTCGTCGCCTTCGGTCTCCTGGTCGTCGTCGGCAGACCGACTGCCGGTCTCGCGGTCGGCGTCGTCGCGGTCGCGATCGGCACGGCGTTCGCCGCCGAAGCACAGGGCGAAACGAGATGGGTACAGTAAAACCGAAGGGAAGTATACCGGCTGGCGATGACCGCGACATCCCCGCCGTCGATCGGCGAGACCGATCGTCTCGCATCCGGCTACTCCGGCCGGATCCTGCTCGTGGTCGCGCTCTGTTCGATCGTCTCGAACCTCGGGTGGCTACTGCTGCCGCCGCTGTTGCCGCTCATCATCGACGATCTCGGGATCACGGCCACACAGGCCGGGGTCGCGCTCACGCTCCTGACAGGCCTCTCCGCGCTCTGTCGCTACCCCGGTGGGAGACTGGCAGACAAGCTCTCGCGGAAAACGATGATCGCGGCCGCGATCACGGCGTGGGCGCTCGGGTTCCTGACGCTCGCGGTGGCGACGAACTACGCGCTGTTCGTCGTCGGCGTCTCGCTCGTCGGGATCGGCCTCGGTACGTACGTCCCCGCGGCCTTCGCGCAGCTCTCGGATCTGTTCGACCGGAAACAGGGGCGGGCGTTCGGCATCAACAACGCAGCGTTCAATCTCGGCGGCATTCTCGCATCCGGTGCCGCCGTCGTTGCGATCGCGCTCGGCCGCTGGCGGCTCGCCTTCCTGCCGATCGTCGCCGTCCTCGTCGGGCTGTTCGCCCTCTCGCACCGCTGGAACCGCGAACGATACGTCATCGAACGGGTCGACATCGAACTGCGCGAAACGATCGGACGGCTCCTCCTCGAACCCCGCGCGTTGACGGTGCTGATCGTCGCGGCACTGATCTCCTTCGTCTGGAACGGATCGATCAGCTTCCTGCCGACGTTTCTCGACGCCGAGCGCGGGCTGACGACCCGGACGGCGAACGTCGCCTACGCCGCGGTCTTCGCGACCGGCGTGATCGCGACACCGCTCTCGGGCGCCGTCGGCGATCGGATCGGATCGCTGCGGACGATCCTCGGAACGATCTGCTTCACCATCGTCGGTCTCGCCTCGGTGATCGTCCTCCCGTCGACGGTCGGGGTCCTCGTGGGCGTCGTCTGCTTCGCGATCGGATTGACCGGCTTCTGGCCGGTGATGACTGCCTACATGATGACCGCCTTCCCGGACGACAGCAAGGGCGGCGATTACGGCGCCGTCGGTGCCGTCTACATGGGCGTCGGGAGCCTCGGCCCGACGTACGTCGGCGTCGTCGGCCAGCGGATCCACTACACGGCCGCCTACACCGGACTCGTCGGCTGTCTGTTCGTCTGTCTCGCCGTTCTCCTCTGGCTTCGCCGTCGGTGAGTCGAACCGGTGAAACCGACAGCGCCGTCGAACGAAAGCGGTACGCGTCGCCCACGTACGACCGTCCGCCTTCCGCACCGCTCAAATTGACGCCATCCCGCGTCACACTCCTCGCATCTTTATAACCCACCGTCGAGACGTGGAGCCATGGAAGATCGGTTCGACGTCGCCGTCGCGGGGGCTGGGCCAGCCGGGGCGCAGTGTGCCCGCGACCTCGCCGCGAGGAACTACGACGTCGTCGTTCTCGAGACCGAGAGCGAATCGGCGTTCCCCGCCCAGAGCAACAAATCGACCGGCGGGACGTTTCCGAGCATGATGGCATCGTTCGGGATCCCCGACGACGTCGTGATGGAGTTCACCGACAACGTCGTCATCGAATCGCCGAACGATCACTTCGTTCAACAGCGTTCAGGGGCGGTCCTCGATTTCGGGGCGTTCAAGCAGTTTCTCGTCGACGACGGCCGACGAAACGGTGCCGACTACCGATTCGACGCGAGAGTGTCGAAACCGATCGTCGAGGACGGCGTCCTCGTCGGCGTCGAGTACAACGGTTCCGAGGCGGTGTACGCCGACATCGTCGTCGACGCGACGGGACCGAGCGCACCGCTGGCGAAGGCGCTCGGTGTCTCCGAACTCGAGCGCGAAAACCAGGCGATCGGCGTCGAGTACGAACTCGAGGGCGTCAACCTCGACGCCGACGGCTACGCCGACCTCCGGAAGGCGATGATGCTTCGACTGGATCACGACATGGCGCCGGGTGGCTACTCGTGGATCTTCCACACTGGCGACGACACCGCGAAGGTCGGAGTCTGCTACATCCAGAACGACACCCACCGCCAGTACGCCACGGACGGACGGGGGATCGACGACTACCTCCAGTGGTGGATCGACACCGACCCCCGCTTCGAGAGCACCGAACGGATCGAGGATCGCCACCACCGCGGCTCGGCGCACATCCAGCCGCCCGGCCAGCTGAGTACGGACGGCTTCATGGCGATCGGCGACACCGTTCCGACGATCGATCCGCTGTGGGGCGAAGGAATACACCAGGGGATGAAATCCGGGCGTGCAGCCGCCGTCACGGCCGACGGCTGTCTCTCCGCGTCGGAACCGGAGACGTCGGCGGCGGCCATGTCGGTGTACGACGAACTGTGGCACACTGAGGTCGCCCCGCGAATGGACGCTCGGCTCCTGATGACCGAACTGCTCTACCTCGCGTCCAACGAGCGGTACGATCGGCTGCTCTCGGATCTGAAATCGCTCGACGAGGACACCCTGGCGAAGGCCAACGCCGGCAGCAAGCGCCACATTCTGAAGCTGTTGCGTCCGAGCGATTTCCCGCGCCTGGTGACGCTGGCGAGAAAGCGACTGCGGCGGTGAAACCGACTTAGGCCAGCGGAGTGCGTTCGACGACCGTCCCGTCGTACGTCGGGTACTGTTCGACGAGCTCCCCCTCGGGAACGTCGCCCTCCTCGATCATCTCCTCGAGCAGCCACCACGCCAGCTCGACGTGATCGGATTTGACCGTGTAGAACTCGTCGGGAACGCCGAGCTCCCGGAGCCGCGCCTCGGCGACCCACGTCTTCCCGTAGACGAGCGTCCCGTCGTCGGTGATCTCGTCGAACTCCCGCCGGACGTTCCGAGCCATCCGCTTGAGCCGCGAGCGGTGCTGGGCGGCGTCCTTGAAGACGGAGGTACAGAAGTAGACCCGCTCGTGGGACGCCATCTCCTGGAGGATCGCTTCGTCCTTCGATCCCTCGACGGCGGACATGTGGCCCTCCTGCAGCTCGAACCCCTCCTCCTGCATTCGGCGGTAGTTGCCGTCGGACATCTCGAATTCGTTGATGTTGCAGAACTCGGCGGCACCCTCATCGAGGAACTCGAGGAACTCCGGTTCGGCACGGATGCCGGGGATCTCGAAGGCAGGGGTGATCCCCTCCTCGCGGGCGATGTGGAGTATCTCCTCCCACTCGGTGCCGTGCATCTCGCCCCACAGCTCCAGCGGCGGGTGAAAACGGATCTCGTCGAGACCGGCTTCGGCCAGCCGGCGCATGTTCTCTCGGCCGCCGGTGATGCCAGTGTAGAGGTGGACGTGGTGATCCTCGCCGAACTCCTCCTTCAGCAGGGAGATGTATCGGCATGTGCGGTCCATCACTTCCTGGGGTTCGCCACCGGTGATCGAGGAGCCCAGCGCGTCCATCCGCTTTGCCTCCTCGATGATGTCGGAGTCGCTCTCGATGGGACGCTCGTTGGCGTACGCCTGCGTGACGTTCTTGCGGTTCTCACCGAGCGGACAGTAGAAACAGTCACGCTGATCGCAGTAGCCGTAGACGAAGAGAACCATCTTCCCGCCGTTGGCACACTGCTCGCAACCCTTCGAGATCATTCCGTATCGAGGGTTGGATGGCAAACGGGAAAAGTCGTGTGTTTGACCACGAACAGATCGAGAACGCGCCAGCAACAGCCACATTCCCGGAGCTGTCACGGCATGGACAGGCCAGCTGCTCGCGTACTCTCTGTCTGACGGCGAGTCACCCCGAGAGTACGAGAGCGGGTCGGAACCGAACGTCGTATTGCCTCACTGGGCGGCTTCTTCGTTGGTTGGCTGCTGTGGGAAGAGCCGGAGGCCGATCTCGGTCAGGAGGACGTTCTCGGCCTTCTTCAGGTGCTCCCAGGCGGTCGAGGGGTGGAGATCCATCGCGTGCCCGAGATCCTCCATCGAGATATCACCCGAGCGGTAGTAGCCGAGTTCGAGTGCCGTGCGGAAGGCGTGGATCTGGCGCTGGGTGAGCTCTTTCCGGAGGCTGGCGAACTTCAGAGGATTGTTCGGTGCGAACTCGGTGCAGTCCTTGCTCCGCCGGATATCGACGTCGTTGTCCAGACTCTCGACCGCGTCGGCGACGGCTCTGACGACGGACTTCCGCCGCGAGTAGATCGTCCACTGCTCGATCCCCTTGCGGACGGGCACCGTGTTATGTTGGAAACAGCCGTGCTCTTCGATCAGCCTCGCAATACTGGGGTTCGTGGAGTCGTACTCCATACTCACCGAGAAGTAGCGAGTCTTGCCGCCGGACCCCCCGAGGGTTTCGAAGCGGTGGACCTCCTCGCGGTCGCGGAACGTTTCGGCGAAGGAGTCCAACGTGGTCGGATCACCCTGGGCACAGAGGATCCGTTTGCTCGTGCGACCGTGGATCTCGGATCTGGAGATGTTCTGTAGCTGGACGTCCGGATGTAGCGCACAGACGTCCGAGACCGGACAGCCGTAGTGTCGAATCGCGAGTAGTGTCTCCCACATTTCCTGTGAACGTACCCCAATGGATTTGGCTTTGTTTCCTGAATTGCTTCCGGATATTTATATCACCGGGATAGGTGCAATATCGACGTGGATATAAGAACGGGAAATCGACTATTATAGAACACTTGCCCATTATAAACGTTATATAAAGATTTATTCATCTAATGAACACCATGATAGAGTTAATTTCCCCAATTCAGATACAGAAGTCCAATATATTGGGCTGAACTGTTAAACTCCCTCGCCCGAGCCATTCCCTATGCCCGATTTTAGCAGAGAAGACCTCAGTGGGCCAAAGGTTGACCGTCGCACCGCAATGCAGCTATTTGGCGCCGCCGGATTCTCGGCGACGCTGGCGGGCTGTACTGGAGACGATCCGGATCTCGACGGCGACGGAACCGGAAACGGTACCGACGACGATACAGCGCCGACCGAGGACGAGCTGGGGGGCTCGATCGAGGCCGGTTGGCTCATGGACCAGATCCAGAACCTCGACCCACACTTCGTCAATCGCGGCGAGCAGATGGCCATTCACCACAACATCCACGCCGCGCTCGTACGGCTCGACGCCGAGGGCAACATCGTCGGTGAACTGGCCGAGGACTGGGAACTTCTGGACGACACCACCTACCAGTTCGATCTCCACGAGGGTGTGACGTTCCACAACGGCGACCCACTCGACGCCGAGGCCGTTCAGTGGTCGATGAACCGGCTCCGAGATACCGAGGAGTCGCCGCACTTCGGCAAGGTCGAATCGATAACGAACATCGACACACCGGACGAAACCACGGTCGTCATCGAGCTCGAGGAGCCACTCTCGCCGTTCCTCGCGTTCATGACTAACGCACCCGGCCGCGCCGGGACGATCGTCAATCGGACGGCCCTCGAAGAGATGGGCGACGACGACTACAACTTCATGCCCGTCGGCGCAGGGCCGTTCGAACTCGTCGACCGGACGCCCGGCGAGTCGCTGACTCTCGAAGCCTACGACGACTACTTCGAGACCGACGAAGAGGGCAATCAGCTTCCCTACCTCGACGAGATCGAGATCAATCTGATTCCCGAATCTTCGACCATCTGGTCGGCCTTCGAGACGCAGGAGATCGAATTTGCCCAGGCACTGCCCGCCGAGCAGGCCAACCAGGCCGAGGGACGCCCCGACATCCAGGTCGAGGGGACCGACCAGGGCTACCGCGCGGTGTCGTTCCTCGCCAAGGATCCCCAGGAAGAGCCCGAGTGGGCGGTCGTTGCCGGGAACCCAGACAGCGTCGACGAGGTAACCGACGCCTGGGAGGGCGAAGAGATCCCGACCGCTGACCCCCGCGTCCGCCGTGCGCTCTCGAAGGCTATCGATCGCGAGGAACTCGTCGAGCGTGCCCTGATGGGTTGGGGTATTCCCGCCCACTCGCTGTGGCAACCCTCCGTCGCGATGGCCTACGAGGAGGAGCCGGATCCGGGCCAGTATTACGACCCCGAGGCTGCCCGAGAACTGCTCGACGAGGCGGGCTACACCGGCGATCCGCGCTTCGAAGTGGAGATGTTGACCCGCCCCGGAAACGACGAGCGAGTCTGTACGGTCATCCAGGACATGTGGGCCGACGTCGGCGTCGAAATAACGCTCAACGTCCAGCAACCCGCGGGCTACTGGGACACCTTCTACAACTACGAGTCGATGGTCGCGCTCACGTCCTCGGCGACGATGATCGATCCCTGGATGGCGTGGTTCCGCCAGCTTACGACCCCAACCGGCGAGGGGAACATGGGGGTCTGGCAGAAGGGTCTGTGGTCCAACGAGGAGTTCGACGAACTGCTCCTGGAGTCGCGGGCGACGCCCGACCCCGACGAGCGGATGGAGGTCGTCCGCGAGGCCGAGGAGATCTTCATGGAGGAAGCTCCCTACGCGATGACGCACTTCCCCCTACGGCCGGTCGGATCCCACGAGGATCTCTCGGGCGTCCAACTGCCGGTCGGCCTCACGAACTTCCACTACGCACGTCTCGAGTAACACGATCATCTAGAGATTTCGAATGAGACGGTATATTGCGAAACGGCTGCTACATTCACTCGTCGTCGTCTGGATCGTCGCCACCGTCGTCTTCGCCGTCGTTCGGGCTATCCCAGGCGACCCCGTCCAGCTCATGCTCGGCGGGGACGCCACCCAGGAGGCCCGTGAACAGCTTCGAACTCAGCTTGGCCTCGACGAACCGATCTACGTCCAGTACGCCCGCTGGATGGGCCGACTCGCCCAGGGCGATCTCGGTGAATCCCTCTCTACCGGCGTACCGGTACTCGAACTGCTGATCCAGGTCGGCCAACCGACCGTCAGCATTGGGCTGCTCGGTATGCTCATCGCACTGTCGATCGCCATTCCGGCCGGCCTGATCAGCGCACTCCATCAGTACGAGTGGGACGATTACGTCGCGACGTTCATCGCCTTCCTCGGGATCAGTATGCCCGGCTTCTGGGTCGGCATCCTGCTGATCGTCTTCATCTCACAGCGCTTCGAATTCCTCCCGGCCTTCGGCTACGTCGGTCCGGGAGAAGGAATCCGAGCCTGGTTCAGCCACATCATCCTCCCAGCGATCGCCGTCGGCGTCCCCTACGGCGGCATTATCATGCGGATGATGCGCTCGTCGATGCTAGAGGTGATGAACGAGGACTACATGCGAACCGCCCGCGCGAAGGGTCTCTCACCGCAACTTATCGTGATGAAACACGCCTTCCAGAACGCCCTGATTCCGGTCGTAACGATCGCTGGTATCCTGCTCGGAACGCTTCTGGGCGGGGTCGTCGCCGTCGAGATCGTCTTCGGTATCCAGGGCCTCGGACGGCTACTCATTAACTCGGTCCACCAGCGGGATTTCCCGGTCGTCCAGGGAAGCATCGTCATCATCGCGGTGATCTTCGTATTGACGAACCTGCTCGTGGACCTGCTGTATACGGTCCTCAATCCCAAGATCAAGTACGGCGACGGGGGTGAATCCTGATGGGAATCCTCGCGAACGTCTTCGCGCGGTTCGTCGACACCGACAAGGCACGGGTGTTCGGCATTCGGACGGACATGCTCGAGCGCCTGGGACTCGTCTTGGGCCGGGACCGCAAGGCCCAACTCGGAGTCGCTATCGTCGGCATCGTCGGCTTCATGGCCGCCTTTGCCCCGATCCTCGCGCCGCACGATCCGATGGGCCAGGATTTCCCCGTCCTGCTCGAACCGCAGTTCGTCGGAGCGGGCGCCCTCGGGACCGACTCCTACGGTCGGGACATGCTCTCGCGGCTCATCTACGGCGCTCGAATCAGCCTGCTCGTCGGGATCGGCGCGGTCGCCGTCGGTGCCATCATCGGGATGGTCATCGGACTGGTCGCCGGCTTCTTCGGTGGGCTCGTCGACGATGTCCTCATGCGTATGATCGACATTTTCTGGGCGTTTCCCTACTTGCTCGTGGCGATCATGCTCGTGGCCATCTTCGGTCAGGGGCTCTGGAACGTCATCATCGCGCTCGGATTCGCCTACATCGACGACTTCGCCAGGATCATCCGCGGCGAGGTACTCGCGTTGCGCGAAGAAGAGTTCACCCTCGCCGCACGGAGCATCGGCCTCACGAGCCGCGAGATCATGGTCGGGGAGATCTTCCCGAACACGATCGCCCCGCTGCTCGTGATGTACACTGTCTTGGTCGCCCGCGCGATGATCGCCGAGGCGACGTTGTCGTTCCTCGGGCTCGGCGTCAGACCGTCGACACCGACCTGGGGTTCGCTGCTCGGCCAGGGCCGCGGCTTCGTGACCGAGGCGTGGTGGATCGGAATCCTTCCGGGCTTGATGATCGTAATCACCGTGTTCGGAATCAACCTCTTTGGAGATGCACTACGAGACGCGTTCGACGTACGGAGGAGTGAAGGCGGATGAGTAACCCGATGCTGGAGATCGAGAACCTCCATGTCGAGTTCGAGACCGAAGACGAGTCCGTCCAGGCTGTCGACGGTATCTCCTTCGAGATTCACCCCGGAGAGGTGTACGGCATCGTCGGTGAGAGCGGCTCCGGCAAGAGCGTCACCGCGCTATCGATCATGGCGCTGCTGGATTCGAACGCGAACGTCACCGCTGACAGGGTCCGCTTCGACGGCACCGACCTGCTCTCGAAGACCGATTCCGAGATGCGATCGATTCGCGGCGGGGAGATCAGCATGATCTTCCAGGACCCGATGAACAGCCTCAACCCCGTGATCACGGTCGGCGAACAGATCGCAGAGGTCGTCCGCCACCACGGTGACGTCAACGAATCGACGAACCTCGTCCAGGAGATGCGCCGTAAATACGTCACCGGAACCTCGGCCGACAGCGCGTCCTGGCGACGTGCGGTCGAACTGCTCGAAACCGTCGGCATCCCGGACCCGGAGACCCGCGCTCAGGAATACCCCCACCAGCTCTCCGGCGGCATGCGCCAGCGCGTGATGATCGCCCAGGCGCTCGCCGGCGACCCATCGCTGATCCTGGCCGACGAGCCGACGACGGCACTCGACGTGAGTATCGAGGCTCAGATCCTCAACCAACTGCTCGATCTCCGCGACGAGTTCGGCGTGTCCGTGTTGCTCATCACCCACGACCTCGGCGTCGTCCGGGAGACCTGTGACCGCGTCGCGGTGATGTACGCAGGCGAGTTGATGGAGAAAGCGGCCGTCGAGGAACTGTTCGAGGACCCACAGCACCCGTACACCCGCGGCCTGATGCAGAGCATCCCTCGACTCACCGACGACCGGGAAATGCTCGACGTCATCGAGGGAAGCGTCCCGAACCTGGCCGCGAAGCCACCGGGCTGTCCGTTTCAGGACCGCTGTGCGTGGGCTTTCGAGGCCTGTACGCAACCGCTCGAGGAACACGAAGTCGACCCGGGACACGACGTCGCCTGTCACCTCCACCGCGAGGACATCCCCGAGGAACTCGGGGAGTGGAACTCGCCGACAGCCGTTCGCACTGACGGAGGTGATGACCGATGAATTCGCTCGAAAGCGAAATCGAGCCGGAAACGGGAACGGAAACAGAAACGGCTGCAGAACCGCTGTTGAAGGCCACGGATCTCCAGAAATATTTCGAGACCGAAACCGGCCTGACCGAGCGTATACTCGGCAACCAGCAGTACGTCAAGGCCGTCGATGGAGTCGATCTCAGCATCGACCGTCAGGAAACCGTCGGCGTCGTCGGCGAGAGTGGCTGTGGCAAAACCACTCTCGGTCGAACGCTATCGAAGCTCTACGAACCGACCGGTGGGACGATCGAGTTCGACGGCGAGGACATCACCGACCTCTCCTCGAAGGAACTCCGGGAACTCCGAAGTCGCATCCAGGTGATCTTTCAGGATCCGCTTTCCTCGCTCAATCCGCGGAAGACCGTCGGCGAAATCCTCGGGAAACCCCTGGAGATTCACGACATCGCGACGGGCGAGGCGAAACGGGAACGGGTCGCGGAGCTCCTCGAGGAGGTTGGTCTCCAGCCGAGCCACGCTAGCCGCTATCCACACGAGTTCAGCGGCGGGCAACGTCAACGGATCGGCATCGCGCGAGCAATCAGCATTGAACCCGATCTGATCATCGCGGATGAGCCGGTGAGCGCACTGGACGTCTCCGTGCAGGCTCAGATCATCAACATGATGAAGCGCCTCCAGCGGAAGTACGACCTCTCGTACGTTTTTATCGCCCACGACCTCAGCGTCGTCAAACACATCAGCGACCGGGTGATGGTGATGTATCTCGGCAACATCGTCGAGCAGGGTCCGAAGGACGCGATCTTCAACAACCCACAGCATCCGTACACCAGGGCGTTGCTCTCGTCGATTCCGACAATCGACGAGACGCCCGAGAAGCGCCGGACTGCGCTCCAGGGGACGCCACCCAGTCCTATCGATCCGCCGTCGGGCTGTCCATTCAGCACGCGATGCCCCGAGTACATCGGCCCGGAGTGTAGCGACGAGCATCCGGAGCTGGAAACCGTCGCGGACAAGCCCGGTTCCATCGACGCGCCCGAAGACGTTCCGACGATCCTCGAAGAGTACGAGAGTCCCGAATCACACCACGCAGCGTGTCACTGGCTCGAACGGTCGGGCGACGAACGGTGGAGCCACGAGGCGCCGGCCATCGGCGAACGCGGCGAGTAGTCGGCTGATTCCTTCGATTCGGAATCGATCGGCGGCGACTGGATTCCGTCCTTCGAAAGTGTGACGTGCTGAATACGCACTCTCTACTCGGTAAAACCGCATAACCGATCACGCTCTGTGGATTTCAACAGGACCCCTGCAGAAGTTCTCGGTAGATATCGCCAAAGATTGGCTCACGGAATAGTCGTGTGCTTCGGGCTCCGTGGGAGCGGTCTCGAGAAGCTACGTCGCGAAAAAGATTTATCGGACTCCACGCTACTCACTACCGTGCCAGCCCTCCACGCCACCCGTCGGCACCTACTCAGTGGCATCGCCGCGGGAATGGTAGCCCCCCTCGCAGGTTGTGCCGCGGGGGAGGCCGACGACGTCGACGTCCGAGACGAGATCCGGGACCCCGGCTCCGAACTCCCTGACGGAGCGACGACAGATATCGAGATCCGGTCGCTCCGCGCCCCGGATGAAGAGCCGTTCGTCCGCGTGGCAGACGAGGACGAACCAGAGGAGGAAGGGCCATCCCGACACCGGGCACAGGCGTTCGTCCTCGACGACGGCGACGCCGCAGCCCTCCGGATCGACGGCGACCACGACGCCGCCGAGGAAATCCTGAGATTCGTCGAGGCGACCGACTTCGAGAGCGCCTCCGTCGTCGTCCACCAGCGCGGCATCGAGGCGTGTTACGAGCGCCGCGTCGAGTACGTCGAACTCGAACCGGATCGGTACCGCGTCCAGTTCTGCCGGCAGTTGAAGGATGCGACGGAACACTGCGAGGCCGACGCGACCGAGATCGAGGCGGTCTTTCTCAGAGTCCCCCAGCCCTACGACGAGGAACCGTCTCGACGCGGGAGCGGCGAGCGCTCCGCGTGTCGCCACTACGGCGAGGAGAGCGCATGAGGGGGGAGAGTCGCAGGAACGTCCTGGCCGGACTGGGCGCCGCGACGATCGCAGTCACCGCCGGCTGTAGCGTTTTCGATCGGAGCGGCGAGGCGGAGCCGCCGCGGCTCGATACCGACGAAATCGAACGGATCGTTCGCGATCCGGTACCCGAGACGGAGCGTCCGGCGCCGCTCCAGCCCGACGAGGCGTCGATCGAGGCCGGCCTCGAGAGGTGTGCGGAGCTGATCGACGCCGTTCCGGCCACGATCACGACCGAGGAGATCCCGAACGGCGTCGTTCGCGAGGAGGTCGGATCCGCGAGAGAGAGCGCACTCGACGGCCGAGAGGCGGTCGAGGACGCACCGGATCGGTTTCGTTCCCTCGTGGCGCTCCGGAACGCGAGAGCGGACGCCCGCGAGGCGTCAGTCGCCTACCGGGCCGTCGGGACGGATCTCCACACGGAGATAGAGGCCGAGCGGCTCGCGGCCCGGGGCGACGTCGGTGCCCGCCTGGCGCGGACGAGCTACGCGGGCGACGAGCGCGACCGAACGCTGCTCGTCGCCTACCGGATCGAGGAGCTCCTCGTCGACGCCCGACGACGGATGAACTGGGGATCCCGACCGCCAGATCCGGGAGCGCTGGACGTCGGCGAACTCGCCGGCGACGTCGAGTACGCGGCGGCGACGCTGGACGCGGTCGACGCGCTCGCGGATCGCCACGCGTCCGTCGCCGAGGAGGCGGTCGACTTCACCGCTACGCTCGAGAGCGCGCTCGAATCGTCGCTCCGGGCGGTGAGCCGCGCCGATCCGCCCTCACGGGAGAGCACCGTCGAGGACGTACTCGGCCGGGAACCGGACCGACGTGACGTCCGAGAGCTGGCTCACGAGGCGATCGCGCCGGTCCGTCGGTGGCAGCAGACGCTCTCGACGGAGCTGTCGGAGGGGCGACTCGCCACCGGGATCAGCCGGGCGATCGAAGTTGAACGGGACGTCAGGGCGCTCGAAGCGGTCGTCGATCGGATCGACGGCAGTCTCCCGGAACCGGACGGTTCCGAGCCGATAAGATCCGAACGAACGGCGATCGTCGACGCCGCCGAGGCGGCTCCGATATCCCCCGACGACCGGTCGCTCGCCGGCGACCTGACCGCCCGAGCGCTCGAACGGCTGGCGTGGATCGACCGGTCGCTCGCCGGCTACGTCGAGCGCGGCAACGACGCCCGACTCGCGCGGGAGTACGCCCAGTACGTCCACCTTCGGGCACAGCTGGAGGCGCTTCCGCAGGCAGTCGAAGCCGTCCTCGCTCGACTCGACACTCGATAGCCGGGCGGGGCCGCCGACATCGACACGGCGTCGGTCGACGGCTCACAGTCCCGACGGCTCGGGAACAGCGATATCGGGCTCCGGTCCGTATCCGAGGGCATGGGACGACCTGCCGACGCCTACAACGCGTTTCGGAGACGGATCTTTCCGGCGTTTCACGGGATACTGGACGTGCTGATCGGTGGATACGCGCTGAGCGACACGCCTCCCGAGGAGTACGTCGGAACGCTCCGCTGTTCCGAGCCCGAGGTCGAAGCGATGCTCTCCTCGGTCGGCTTCACTCGGAACGTCGTGGCCTCGCTGAAGGTTCGCGTCGACGGGAACGTCTCCGACGGATCGTGGGTCTACCGCGAGTCGCTCCTCGCCGACCACCAGCTGCACGCCATCCTCCACCGGACGGAGGACGGGGTCGAGACGTACGCTCACTGGGAGTATTCGTCGATCCGGCACCCGTACCGTCACTATCTCGCACGGGAGTACGACGCCGAGAAAGGCGTCCGGCTCATGCGATCGGTGTTAGAAGGGGCCACGGAGAGTCACGGGATCGCCTGGACGACCGTTCCCCGACACCAGCGACACACCTGGTACATCGATCTCCTGCGGACGGTATCGGACGGGGTCGCCCTCAGAGTCGTCGGCGTGCGCGACCGGTTTACGGGGGGACTGACCGAGGAGAGTCCGGGGATCGTCCAGCGGGCGAAGTCGGCGCTGCGCTGAGTCGACGCGTTGGACTGGGTCGGTCCTCGCTCGAACCGAAAACGGGGAGAAGGGACTTAACGTCCGACGGCAAACCCCATCCTGTCAAGCGATGCTCCTGATACTCTGTGTCGACCTCGACGACGACCTCGGCCGCAAAACCGGCTTCGAGACGCCGGTTATCGGCCGCGAGAGCGTCGAGGCCGCCGCGGTCGCGCTCGCGACCGCGGATCCGGAGGATTCGGACGTCAACGTCTGCTTTCAGGGGATCCACCTCTACGACACGATCGACGACGAATCTGTCGAGGTCGCCGTCGTCACCGGCACCGCAGCCGCCGACGTCTCCGCGAACCGAAAGGTCGGCGAGGAGGTCGACACCGTCCTCGCGTCGCTGTCGACCGGCGAGGACGTCCGTGCCCTGGTCGTCACTGACGGGGCACAGGACGAATCCGTGCTTCCGGTCATCCGCTCACGCGTCCCGATCGACGGCGTTCGCAGGGTCGTCGTCAGGCAGGCACAGGACCTCGAGTCGATGTACTACACGTTCAAGCAGGTGCTCGCCGACCCGGAAACCCGCGGAACGATCCTCGTCCCGCTCGGGATTCTCCTCCTCATCTATCCGGTGGCGATCCTCGCCGAGCGGATCGGACTCCCGGGATCGGCGCTCGGATTCCTCTCGGGACTGCTCGGACTGTACGTGCTCTTTCGGGGACTCGGGTTGGAACGGGCGGTCGACGACGTGGCCGAGCGGCTCCGCGTCGGGCTCTTCGGTGGCCGGGTCCAGATCATCACCACGGTCGTCGCCGCGGCGCTCGTCGTCGTCGGCGGGGCGAGCGGGATCGAGACCGTCGGCGAACTGCTCGATCCGTCGCCTGTAGAGAGCGCCGCGGCGTTCACCTACGGCGCGGTCCAGTGGGCGGCCGCCGCGGGCACTGTCGCCGCACTGGGTCGAATCACCGACGCCTACCTCGAGGGGAGCTTCAGGTGGCGGTATCTCAACGCGCCCTTTTACGTGCTCGCGATCGCCGTCGTCCTCCACGGCGTGAGCGCCTTCTTCCTCTCGCTGCCGTTCGCGACGCTGTCGTATCTCGCCGCGACGCTCACGGCCGGGACGCTGCTCGGGCTCGCGAGTACGCTCGCGTTTGCGGTTGCGGAACAGCGAAGCGCGGAGCAGTCGGGAACGGCGGCCTAACCGACGACGAGCGCCCGGGCGCCGGAGACGCCGAGGGACCGACTCCGCCACCCGTCGCCGGCGTCGACGAGAACGGTTCCCGTCGCGGTGATCGCGTACGTCGCCGGCCCGTGAGCGACGTCGACGATCGGCTCCTCGATCGGACGCTCCAGTTCCGTCCACGAACCGTCGCGGTGTTCGTAGAGCGATCCGTCGACGACGGCGTGTTCGCGCGTTCCGTCGCTCGCGACCGCCGTGGCCCGTCCCTCCAGTTCGATCATCCATCCATTGCCGAGTCGGTATACTCCGGAGCCGGTCGCGGCGAGCGGACCCGCGGCGGCGACGTCGTACGCGTCCTCGAGGCCGGCGTGACGTCCGTCGAACCGGTAGACGCCACCGGACGCAGCGACGAGTCCCCCGTCGATCGCCCGGACGTCGTCTATTTCGGCGAGCGACGTCCACGTATCCACGTACTCGGCGAGCCGTCCGTCCCCGGCCGCGAGGAGATTGCCGTCGAAAGCGACCGCGTCGGCGGCGCCGAATCCGGTCGGACCGTCGTTCACCAGAACGTCCTCGTCGGTGGCGACGGCGAGCCGGGCGGTATCGACAGCGACGTCGCGTATCGGGCCACGCCGCAGCAGCGAGAACTCCCCGACGATGTCGTCGGAGACCTCGACGTGGACGAGTCCGGTGTCGGAGGCGACGAGGAGTGTCGTCGCTCCGGACCGGGCGTCGAAGACGCGCTTCTCGTCGATATCGGTCATGTGTGAGCGTGGGATCTCCGCAGCGTTAGGCGTTCCCATCGCCGATCGGCTTCGCGGCTGCCCGATAGGTGGCGTAGACGCGTTCGGCCCACACGACCGCCTCCGGGGCGCTGGAAACCGCCATACCGCGCACGACGCCGCCGTTGTATCCGAAAAGTGCCGCGAGCTCGTCCTCGAAGAGGAGCAACCCGAACGAGAGCGCTTCCGAGAGACTGTACAGGGTACAGCGATCGTCCCCGCGCGTCTCGCTGAACCCCTCGGCCGTCGCAGCGAGGTGATCGAGCGCGTCATCGACGAGTACCAACTCGACGCGATCGTACGTACCGTCCCGAAGATCCGCACGCAGCTGCGGGAGATACCGCGGAACCGCAACCGGCGAGACGCAGCGAAGGACGTCCGACTCGGGGTCGATCGCCTCCATCCGGCGAAGCGGCTCTTCGGGAGCGTGAGGTTTCGAAAGCGCGACGGCACCCCGTTCGAAGAGTGCGAGCGGGAACGCCTCCTCTTCCGGTAGCGACTCGAGGAGCGGACGGGCGTCGTCGAGTCGCCGAAGCCGGGCCCGGTAGTCGTCGTGTCGACGCCACAGCAGTCGGCCGCTCGTCGTCAGCGCGTAGTTACCCCGTCCTTCGACGACCAGTCCCTCGTCCGTCAGTTCCCGCAACGCTTTGTAAACTGTCGACCTCGAAACCCCGAGCTCGTCGCGGAGGTCCCGCTGGCCGAGTGGACCGTCCGCCAGCGTGCGGAGGAGATCAGCTCGCTTGGCGATCAGCGCCGCCACGTGATCGACCGATGACATTGTTCGACAATCCACGTGACGGATTAAAACCGTACCCATCCGACCAACCGTTCGAGAGTCGAGACGAGTCCGAGCTGTCGAAACAACCGTCGGGCCATAACGTGAAACACTGTGGGAACGCAGAGAGTACTGTCCCCGGTGACGCACTCATCGGCTCCGAGGGAACGCCCTCCGTTGTCAGACCGTTTTATCCGTGTAGGGACCGACATCGTCGTGTGGTAGCCCCACCCACGGAAACCGTCGTGGTCGTCGTGCTCCTCTTGATCGGTGCTGCTGCGTTCGGGGTCGCACCGATCGCACTGAGCGTTGGCACCGCCCACCGGGCGTGTCGGGATCTCTACCGCGGACTGTGGCTGTTACGCGTCGAGACGACATCCACGACGACAGCGTCGACAGGAAAGGGGTGGATCGAACTCGTCGGTCGGATCGTCGCCGAGGAACCGCTTCGGTCGCCGTTCGAGCGAGTCGACTGCGTCGCCTACGAGTACGAGGTGACGAAACGGCCATCCGAATCGGATCCCACGTCGTCCGACGTGACAGTGCGCGGACGACGGTGGACGTCGTTTCACCTCGAGGACGACGCCGGGCGCGCACTCGTCGATCCGACCGAACCCGAACTAACGCTACGACCGGGATACGACGCTACGTTCGAATGGGGAGCCGAACCGGACCACGTCAAGGCGTTCGTCGACGACGTCGTCTTCGATCTCGGCGCTTTCGAAGGGGTAATTCGGGAGCTCTCCCCCGGCGACGAGTTCCGATACGTCGAGCGCCGGCTGGATGTCGGGGAGACGGTCCACGTGTACGGCCCTCGACGACCGATCGCGGACGACGGGACGACACTGGCCGATCCCGTAATCGTCTCGCCGACGGCGCTGTCGGCGAGACCGCAGTTCGTTCGCGCGATCGGCGGCTTGGCGGTTTCGCTTCCGTTCCTGGCACTCGGGATTACGGTCTGTTTCGCTGCGACGTACTGGCTCCTCGGACTCGTACTCGTTTGACTCGCACGGTCGGAACCCCTTTCCCCTCCGCCGCTGATGGACTAGTATGCAGGTCTTCGGCTCGAGCGGGGTTCGCGGCGTCGCCGGCGTGGAACTGACGCCGGCGTTCGTCGGGCGGATCGCCGCAGCGGCCGGCGTCGTTTTCGACACCGACGCAGTCGCAGTCGCCCGTGACACGCGTACGACCGGCGAACTGTTCGCGGATGCGGCCGCGAGCGCGCTCGCCTCGGTCGGATGTAACGTCCACCGACTGGGACCGATCCCGACGCCGGCTGCCCAGTTCTACGCCGACTCCACCGGCGTGCCGGCGGTCGTCATCACGGCGAGCCACAATCCGCCGGAGTACAACGGCGTCAAACTCGTCGGCTCCGACGGGGTGGAGCTCTCGCGGAACCGCCTCGAACAGGTCGAAGCGCGGCTACTCGCCGAAGACGTCGAGCGCGTCCGCTACGGGGAGGTCGGACGGAGTCGCCGCGTAGAGGGGGTAGCAGACGACTACGTCGACTCGGTGCTCGCCGCCGCCGATGCGGACCGCGAGCGGATCGCCGATGCCGGACTGACCGTCGCCCTCGACCCCGGCCACGGTGCCGGTTCGCTGACTAGTCCCCGATTCTTCCGCGAACTTGGTTGCTCGGTCGTCACCGTCAACGCCCAGCCGGACGGCCACTTCCCCGGCCGCCATCCCGAACCGACGGGCGCGAACCTCGCCGATCTCCGACGGCTCGTCCGGACGACCGACGCCGACGTCGGGATCGCCCACGACGGCGACGCCGACCGAGCGGTCTTCGTCGACGAGAACGGTGAGCAGATCTCCGGCGACGCGTCGTTCGCGGCGCTTACGGAGGCGACACTCGGTCCGGGTGACACCGCGGTGTCGGCGATCAACGTCTCCCAGCGTGTCGTCGACGTCGTCAAGGGGACAGAGGCCGACCTCGACCTCACGCCGATCGGTAGCACCTACATCATCTCGCGGATCCGGGAGCTCCGAGCCCGCGGGGAGACGATCCCCATCGCCGGCGAGGGGAACGGCGGGGTCCTCTTTCCGACGTACCGAATCGCCCGCGATGGAGCCTACACCGCGACGAAGTTCCTCGCACTCGTCGCCGAGCGTCCGGCCAGCGAGGTCGTCGCACCGCACGGC
Source organism: Haloarculaceae archaeon (assembly GCA_007122455.1). GTDB lineage: Archaea > Halobacteriota > Halobacteria > Halobacteriales > Haloarculaceae > Natronomonas. The sequence continues at coordinate 37,690 of SKTU01000005.1, forward strand.
GGCTACGCGAAACGGCAGCTCAATCTCGGCTACAGTACCGACAACGAGCGAGAGGCGATGCTCGCCGCCGCCGAGGAGCACGCGAGAACGGCCGACGCGGAGCCGACGACCACCGACGGCTTCCGACTCGACTACGGCGACGCGTGGACGCTCGTCCGCGCGAGCGGTACCGAACCACTGGTCCGGGTCTACGCTGAAGCTCGAACGGAGTCCCGAGCCGAGGCGCTCCTCGAGGAGCTCCGGACCGCCGTACTGCCCGCCAAGGCGTCGAGCTAGCCGTCGTTCGACTGTTCCTCGAGCGCCGCGGCGAGACGTTCCCGCTCGGCGTTGGCGGCCGCGAGTTCGTCGGCGATCGCCCCGCTTTCGATTCGCTTCCGCTCCGCATCTGAGAGTTCTTCCCGGACGACGGCCGACGAACGGAGCCGTTCGTACTCCTCGAGCCGGCTGAGTGCCCGCACCGACCGAAGCGCAGCGACGCCCTCATCGTCGATTCGGCCGACGACGGAGACGAGCTCCTCGGTCCGAAACCGCAGCTCCGCGGCCGGCGGCGGCGGCCAGTTGACTCGGAGCGGTTCGGCGGAGAGCCGCTCGAGATACGTCCGATTCGTCGCCACGCGTCGCTTCAGCAGACCCGAATCGTCGACGTAGTGATCGAGCTTCGATCGGGAGTAGTCGGCGTACTCGAGCAGCGTCGCGAGCGATTGCTCGCCGACCGGATCCGAGCGAACGAACTCGAGCAGTTCGGCCGGCGGCGGTTCGTAGTCGACGAGCGGGTAGCCGGCGGCCGTTTCGACGAACTCGAGCAGTTCTCGAACGGAGGCGTCCCGTCGAAAGGCGGTGAACGCCTCCTCGATCCACTCGTTGTACGTCGCTATCGGCTCCCGGAGCGTCTCAATCGGTGCGTCGAGATCCGCCTCACTCAGACGATCGAGACGCTCGAGATCGTCGATCCGTTCGTCGATTTCCTTCAGACGGCGCTCCGCCGTCCGACGAGCCTCCCGGTGTGACTCGCGGGCGGCCGCCAGCTCCGAGCGCGCGTCCGCGTAAGCGCGTGCCGGTGCGAGTGCCTCCCGGGCGCGTTCGAAGTCGCGGGTCGAGAGGGATTTCGAGACGCCGCCGGTTTTGACGTGCTCGTCAGCCGCCCGGAACGCGTCGCTTTCGGGGAGATCCGACGGTAGCTCCTCGAACGTCTCGGCCAGGTCGTTCCGGAACTCGATGTACCCCTTGAAATCGTCCCAGTCGGTCGCGCGCTCCTCCCAGCTGTCGAGCACTGCGGCGACCCGCTCGTAGGCGTCGGCGACGACGTCGACGGTGTCAGGGTCGTCCGGCATCGCCTCCTCGGCGTGCTCCAGACGGTCGCGCGCAGCGTCGAGTGCCGCGACCGGGTCGTCCTCACTCGTCGTAGACGTCATCTGGATCGAAGACGCGTTCGCCGACCGTCTCACCGTCGATCGTCCGGTAAAAGCAACTCTCGTATCCGGTGTGGCAGGCGCCGCCGGTCTGCTCGACGACGTACAGGAGGGCGTCGCCGTCACAGTCGACGCGGATCTCCTCGATCCGCTGGGTGTGGCCGCTGGAGCCACCCTTTCGCCACAGTTCCTCGCGGCTCCGGGAGTAGTAGTGTGCGAACCCCGTCTCCCGAGTCCGCTCGAGAGCTTCGCGGGAAGCGTACGCCAACATCAGTACGTCGCCCGTTTCTGCGTCCTGGGCGACGGCGGGAAGCAGCTCCGCCTCGTCGAAAGCGAGGTCGACACTCATGGGAGAACGTGAGTCCCTGTCGCGCATAGGCCTGTTGATCAGACCGCGCCGATCGCGAGGAGTAACCCGAAGAGGACGTCACCGTACGTCAACGCGACGACCAGTCCGACGAACATCGGAACGACGAACGGAATACCGGGGGTGATCCAGACCGAATCGGGCTCCGTCGCGAGCAGCTCCAACCCCTCGCGAAGCTGTGCCGGGGTCGTCCCGTAGGCGTCGTGTTCCGCGAGGAACCGCTCGGCCCCCCACGCGTCGATCGGCCGGATCGCGGCTCGCGATCCACCGTCAGTGACGGCACGTTCGCCGGCGATCGATCCGTCGCCGGGGTCGTTCCGGGCGACCGACAGCGGGTAGCGGTACCGCGCCGGCTCGGTCCGTAGCTCCGACAGCGAGATCCCTCGCCACCGGAGATACATCCGCAACGCGTCGAGATCTAGCCCGTCGCGCGTGAACCCGTCGGTCGTCTCCAGCAGTCGACCGTACTCGTCGACGACCGATCCGACGGCGACCGGACGACCGACGAACATCGCGGGCGTGAACTCCCGGTCGATAGCGTTCCTCGCGGTTAAAACGAGCGGGTAGCAGAGCCCGGCGAGGACCGTATTCGAGAGGATCGTGAGCGAGAAGACGCCGATCGTCGCTTCGGTCGCCGGATACGCACCGCTGGTCAGATAGAAGGTCGGGTAGGTGGGAAACAGAAGGGCAAGCGTCATCAGCGCCTTCGCATCGGCGCCGCCGAACCCGCCGAGGAGCCAGAAGAGATAGCCCAGTGGTGCGATCAGTCCGAGCGACAGCACCACCCGAACAATGAAGAGTCGTCGCTGGAACGCCCCGGTGTCCGTTATCAACCACGCGTCCCACGCCAACGCGAGAACGCCGACGGCGACGAGCGGGAGCCACGTCCGGTTCGGAACTCGTCTCGTCTTCACGTCCCGGTACGCTGCCCACGCGAAGACGGGAACCGCAATCAGCCGGAGTGCATCGGGACCGGAAACGAAGCCGAGGGACAACGACACAGCTACCCCTGCGTCGACCTCCGTTATAAATGACCGGTCAGTTCGGGCGACCGATCGGCACGGTCAGGCCCACTCGATACCGTCGAACGTCGCCCGGAGTTCGAAGGACGGATCGACGAGTTCCGCCGGCGGCTCCGGCGCCGACGCTCCAGAGACAACCGCTCGAAGCCGGCGTCTCACCCGTTCGTCGACGCGAGACCACGGGAGTCGGTCGTCGCGAGCGCCACCGAGAAACATCGTGACGTGGGGGGCCGGCGGCGCTCGTCGAAGCCGACCGCCGACCGTCGCAACGGCGTCGGCGATCGGCGACGCGAGCCGGTCGATCGGAAACGGGGCGTCGAGCGCGACCACCATCGGGTTCCTCGAGGAGGGCCAGAGTCGGTGTCCGTCGATCTCGATCGTCCACGGGGCAAGCCCCTCGAGGAGCGCTCGAACGGACCGATCGAGTCGGTCGACCGAGGTAGCTGGAACTGCGACCGACACCACGCTGAGATGCGGGTCCGTCTCGGGTCGGTAGACGTCGGGTGCCCCCAACCACTCGTAGAGCCGCACCCGGTGCTCGTCGATCGGTGAGGGATCCTCGAACCGAAGCGGCAACCAGCCGTGGACGAACGAATCCGGCATCAGTTATGGGTCGAAAGAAACGATCGTGGAGTCGGCGTTACTCCTCGACGACCTCGACGACGCCGATCATGCCCACGGTGACGTGTGGCTCGCAGACGTACTTCGTGGCGCCGACGTGGTCGTCGGTGAACTCGAACTCGTACTGGTGGCCCGCATCCTCAACGAGTTCGCTCTCGAGGTCGGCGGGGCCCTCTTCGGTGACGACGTTGTGAGCGCCGCCCTCGCCCGTCCACTCGAAGACGACGGTCGTCCCTGGCGAGATCCGAACCGCGATCGGGTCGAACGCGAGTCCGTCGTCGCCGGCACCGACGTCGACCGTCACGGAGTCCTCGCCGGTCGCGTCGACCGGCCCCTCGTATCCCTCGACGTCGTCGAGCCAGCCGTCGTACGTTTCGACGTCTTCCTCGTCGTCTTCGTCCTCGCCGGCGACGAACTCGCCGAGATCCTCGTCCGGATCGGCCACGACGACGGCGCCCTTCATTCCCTGCGCCTCGTGGGGTGTACAGAAGTACCGCGTGATCCCGCGGTCGTCCTCGTCGACGGTGGCGGTGTGGGTGAAGCCGGCTTCGTCTTCGAGATCCTCGTAGCCGATGTCGGCGGGGCCGTCGTACACCTCGACGTTGTGGGCACCACCCTCACCAGTCCACTCGAAGGTGATCTCGGTGCCGGGACTGACGGCGACGGCGGCTGGATCGTAGGCGAAACCGTCGTCGCCGGCGCCGACGAGAATCGTCACGGCGTCGTCCTCCCGGCTATCGATGGTCGCCTCGTAGCCGCGAGCGTCCTCGAACCACTCTCCGTACTCCGGCTCCGCGTCGGCTGGATCGCGGTCTTCCCGAGCACCGGCACCGTAATCGCTATCGAAGCAACCGGCGAGCGCCGTGGCTGCGGCGACTCCGGCAACCTGAAGCGCTCGACGGCGCGGAATCGAGTTCTGATTCGGCATCGTCGTCACGTAGGTACTCGACCCGTATAGGTGAATCACTTCGTCCCGGAGTCGGGGAGCGACCCGCAAACATATATATCTCGACAGATGATCGTCAGGATTCTGACTCCGGCGCGTTGCGTCCGTCAGTTTCCCACCGGGTGGGACACCACTACCCGTCTTTTGCGCACAACGTTCCAACCGTCAACGGTCAATGAACCCCAATCGACGCACGTTCGTCGGGACGGCAATGGCGACCGGGATCGTCGCGATCTCCGGCTGTGTCGGCGGCTACGTCGGCAGTAGTGAGCTTCCAGCGGAAGACGGTCGGAACGACCCTACCACGGACGAGAGTGACGAGCGGATTCCGGGACACGAACTGACTGACCATCCCTGGACCGGAGCACCGACCGTTATCGAACTGGCCGACGGTGGTTCGAGTACGCTTCGGACGGTGCCATCGCGGCACGCGATCCTCAGCGAGGCCGCCCAGGGCGGCCCGGTCACGCTTCCGGAGGTGTGGGCGTGGCAGGCCGACAACCACGAACCGAGCGTCCCGGGACCGATGTACCGCGTCGAAGAGGGTTCGACGTTCGACATCACCCTCGAGAACAGCGAGGACGTCCGCCCCCACACGCTCCACGTTCACGCGATCGAGAAGTCGTGGATGGACGACGGTGCGCCGGCGAGTACCGGACAGCGAGTCGACCCGGGCGAGGAACAGACGTACCGGTTTCTCGCCGATACTCCCGGTACCCACCTCTATCACTGTCACTATCAGACCCAGAACCACCTCGATCTGGGGATGTACGGGATCGTCCGCGTCGACCCGACCGACTACGAGCCGCCGGACCGGGAGTTCTTCCTCACGATTCGGGACTGGGACACCAGACTCTCTAGACAAGTTGCCGGCGCCGGAACCGACTACAGCCACCGGGATCGGAATCCCGACGTGTTCACGATCAACGGTCGGTCGGGACCGTACTCCTTTCACCCCGAGGAGGGATCGCCGCTGATCGTAGAGGAGGGCGACACCGTCCGCGTCCACCTCACGAACAACGGCTACGAATCCCACCCGATTCACCTCCACAACCACCGCTTCGAGGTCGTCGAGAAGGACGGAGGAGACGTTCCCGAGGCAGCGAGGGTCGAACAGGACGTCACGAACATAGCGCCGGCCGAACGGAAGACGATCGAGTTCACCGCCGACGCCGACCCCGGCATCTACCTGCTACACTGCCACAAGGTCCACCACGTGATGAACGGCGACACGTATCCCGGCGGAATGGTCGTCCCTCTCGTGTACGAATCGGCGATGGACAGCCCTCAGTTCGAGGCGGCGATGGAGAAGGCCGGCTTCGACGGGTAGCGCTACTTGACTCGGAGCGAGTACGCGATGATAGAGAGCCCCGAGAGGACGAAGAGGCTCTCTATCAGCACGCCGAGACCGAGGTCGACGCCGAGCAACTCGAAGGTGAACCCCGCCAGGAGCACGCCGACGACGATCAGCCCGAACCCGACGGAGAGCAACTGGAGGGACCGATCCCCCGTCCGTCGGTACGCCTTGTAGGCGAGATACGTCACGATTCCGCCCACGACGAGGATGAGCGTCTTAACCATGGCGAGCAGCAGCTGTACTTCCGAACCGATCGTTGAGTGTGGGCTCATATCTCCTTTTTCACCTCGGACCACAGGTCGGCGAGCCGTTCGTCGGCGTGCCGAGCCGGTCGCTCGATTTCGACGTCGAGTTCGCTGGCCCCGTCACGAGTGATGACGACCTCGTCGAAGTCGACCTCGTAGCGGCTGGCGTGGCTCCCGTCGGATCGGATCTCCGTCCCCTCGTAGAGGAGCGTCGCGTCGGTCAACTGCTCGAGCTTCCGGTAGAGCGTCGATCGCGGGATGTCGCACCGTTCGACGAGTTCGCGAGCCGTTCTGGGCTCCTCGAGGTGTTCGATGATCGTGCGGCAGTCGTCGTCGTACAACGCACCGAGTACCGCGTCGAGGTCGGGGTCGTCGGCATCGGCCAGCGGATCCCGGACCATACTGACCCTGAAACCACTGGATACAAAAACCATCCGGGAACGAAAAGCCGGCGTCGCCAGAAAGGTTAATCGCGGCGTAATCAGGCGTTCAGGGCCAGAGTCCGCGGTTCTCGTGGGCCTCGGCCAGCCGCGACAGCGCTACGATGTAAGCGCCGTCGCGCCACGTCACGCCGCGTTCGTCGACCTCCCGTCTGACGTTCTCCCAGGCGGAGAGCATCTCCGCTTCGAGTTCCTCCTGAACCCGTTCGAGGGACCACGACCGGCGATTGATGTGCTGAAGCCACTCGAAGTAGCTCACCGTGACACCACCCGCGTTGGCGAGGATGTCCGGGATAACGGCGACGTCGCGCTCGGAGAGGATCGCGTCCGCCGGCGTCGTCGTCGGCCCGTTAGCCCCTTCGACGACGATGTCGGCGCGCACGTCGGCGGCGTTGTCGGCCGTGATGACGTTTCCGATCGCCGCCGGGATCAACACGTCGACGTCGAGCGCCAGCAGTTCCTCGTTCGATATCGTCGTCTCGCCGGCCTCGGTGACCGCTTCGGGTTCCTCGGCGTGGGAGGGAATCGACGACGGATCGATCCCCGCCGAGTCGTAGGCCGCCCCACCAACGTCGCTGACGGCGACGACGGTTGCCCCCCACTCGTCGAGGAGGCGGGCGGCGTTGGCGCCGACGCTCCCGAACCCCTGGACGGCGACGGTCACGTCGGAGATCGATCGATCGTAGTAGTCGCACGCTTCGCGCGTGATGATCGCGACGCTCCGACCGGGCGCCTCTTCGCGGCCGTAGCTGCCGCCGTTGACGGGCGGTTTACCGGTGACGACGCCGGGAACGGTTTCGCCCTCGACCATGCTGTAGGCGTCCATGATCCACGACATCGTCTGGGCGTCGGTCCCCATATCGGGGGCGGGAATGTCGGTTTTCGGGCCGATCACGTCGCGTATCTCGTGGGTGAACCGGCGCGTGAGCCGCTCCTTTTCGCCCTCCGAGAGGCTCTTCGGATCGACGACGACGCCGCCCTTGGCGCCGCCGAACGGGAGATCCATCACCGCACACTTCCAGGTCATCCAGATCGCGAGTCCGATCGACTCCTCACGGGAGACGTCGGGGTGGTACCGAAGCCCTCCCTTTCCCGGGCCGCGGACGTTGTCGTGGTGGACGCGGTAGCCGGTGAACACCTCGACAGTACCGTCGTCGCGCTCGACCGGTATCGTCACCTCGTGAACGGAGTCGGGATGTCTGAGCCGCTCGACGATCGCGGGGTTGATGTCGATGTGGGCCGCGGCGCGTTCGAGCTGCTGTCGCGCCGTCGCCAGCGCGGAGTTCGGCGTGTCGTCCGGGAGGTCTGTACGGTCGGCCGTCGGGGGAGAGCTGTTCGAGGACACGAGTGAATTATTCGATGGAGAACGTTCGGTTCTGATACGAATCGGTATCGCCGCAATTCGAACATCTACCGGGACGTTTTTCGGCGGTTCGCAGCTCGCCACACCGGAGGCACTCGTACGTTGCAGGTCCGGTTGCAGTGTCGGGAACGTGCATACGTTCGGTATGGGTGATGGAGTTATATAATATTAATGATAATATGTTGTATAAACACATTATATGTTAATTAACGTTCGTGAGGGTTGGATCGACAGCGACGGGAGCCAACGGTCGATCGCACGCGGAAGTCACAAAGGTCATTTACCGACACCTGCATGCTGGGACCGATGCGTAGCGAAGAGATACCCCGGAAGGGAAGCGGTAAATCCCGGACCCGTGAATCAGTATCGGCGCGTCTCTATCGGTTCTGGAGTTCACTGGAGCGCGGGTGGAAAGCCATCTGTCTCGCCGCACTCGTCGTTCTCGCGGTCCGTCTCGGCGTTCCCGTTCCATGGTAGCGGTCGACTCGTTTCGATGTCTCCTTCCGGGGATCGCCCTCCTCGTCGGACTCGGTCTCCTGGCGCGCGGCCTGACGGCGGTCCTGCCGGTAGGGAGCCACCTCGTCGTCGTGATCGCGCTCGGAGCACTCCTCGCGAATACCGTCGGCATCCCCGAAACCACGAGACCGGGCGTGAGCACGCACGGGCTCTGGCTGGAGATCGGGATCATCCTGATGGGTGCGAGCATCGCGCTCGATCAGGTCGCCGCCGAGGGAAGCCGCGTGCTCGTCGTCGTCGGCTTCACCGTCAGTTTGACCATCGTGACGGTCGAGGCGCTTTCGAGGGGCGTCTTCGACGTTCCGGAGAAGGTCGGCTCGCTTCTGGCGTCCGGTTCGAGCATCTGCGGCGTCTCGGCGGTCGTCGCGGTCGCTGGAAGCATCAGACCAACCCAGAAGCAGATCGTCTACGCGGTCGGCACCGTCCTCCTGTTCGACGCGATGACGCTCGTCGTCTACCCGGTCGTGGGACGGCTACTCGGCCTCCCGGACGTCGTTTTCGGGATCTGGGCCGGCGCGACGATGTTCAGCACCGGCCCCGTCGCCGCCGCCGGCTTCGCCTACTCCCCCGAGGCCGGCGAGTGGGCCGTCCTCGTCAAACTCACTCGGAACGCGCTCATCGGCGTCGTCGCCATCGGCTACGCGCTGTACTACGTGCGCCGCGGCGCCACCGAGACGACTGTCGACAGTAACGTCGGCTACCTCTGGGAGAGCTTCCCGAAGTTCATCCTCGGCTTCGTCGCGCTCATGTTGCTCGGAAGCGCCGGCCTCATCAGCGAGGCGGAGACGGCCGCACTCGGGAACGCCTCGAACTGGCTGTTCCTCGTTGCGTTCGCCGGACTGGGACTCAGTATCGACATTCAGGAGGCCCGCAGTACCGGCGTTCAACCCGTACTCGTCGTGCTGACATCGCTACTACTCGTCAGCACGGTGACGCTGCTCGTCCTCCTCGCGATCTTTTGAAAACGTGATCGAACTCCGACGCGTTCGATTCAGCTGTCGATACCGAACACCGCTCGCGCGTTTTCGTTCAGCACCGTTTCGAACGCCTCGTCGTCGAGGTTCTTCCGGATCGTCTGGACGATCGTCGACGGGTTGTCGAAGTCCCAGTGCGGGAAGTCCGACGCGAAGAGGATCGATTCGGGGCCGAGCAGCTCGAAGACGAGTTTCATCTGGCTCGCGTCGAGGGGCTCCTCGAGCGGCTGCGTGCCGAAGTAGAACTGGTCACGAACGTACTCCTCCGGGGACTTCTCCAGCAGCGGCGACGCGTTCGGCTGCATGCTGTGCTCCTTGTTCAGCCGGTAGGTCATGTACGGCGCCCACAGCAGACCCGCCTCGAGGAAGACGAAGTCGAGGTCCGAGAACTTCTCGGGCGTCCCCTGTTCGATGAGGCTCGTCATCGTGAGCATCTGCGACCACGGGTGACCGAGCGCGTTGACCGACACGTACTCCTCGAGCGCCTGGTTCTGCCGCGGGAAGTCCGTGAGGAACGCGTCGACGTGACCGTGGTAGACGACCGCCAAGTCGTTGTCCTGCGCCGCCTGATACATCACGTCGTACTTCGGATCCCCGAGCGGCTTGTCCGGTCCGCCGGTGGCGATGTAGATGCCGACGATCTGGTCTTCGTCACCGAGGCGATCGATCTCCTCGGCCGCCCACTCCGGATCCTGCGTCGGGATCGTAACCGTTCCGTAGAAGTGGTCGTACTCGTCGAGAAAATCGTTCAACAGGACCTGATTGTAGCCGTGGGCCAGCTCGATGGCGAATTTGGTCTCCGGGAGACGCGGGATCCACGACATCGGGTTCAACACCGGATAGTCGACGCCGAACTCCCTGCAGAGCCGCTCGTCGAGCTCGTGAGCGTCGGCGATCGTGTGCGGCTCGCTATCGATCTTGCCGCCGGAGTTTCGGTCCCAGCCGCTCCACGGGAGCGGGGACGGACCGGAGTGATTTAACAGTCGACGCCGGTGAGGCTCTCCGAGATACTGCGCGACGTCCTCATAGTCGATCGCGCCACCGAGGTGAACGTCGACGTCGATGACCGTCGATTTCGCGATCGGTCCGGACGGCGACGTCGTCTGTTGGGATGCCATACCGTAGCGTAACCCACCGAAGCTCTTTGCCTTTTCGCATTTTCCAGTCGGAATGGGAGAAACGTACTGCAGTACTACGGAATCGAGACGACGACGTTGCCGTTCTCCTCGCGTGCGGAGAACGACGGCAGCGAGTAGGCGTCGTTCGTCGTACAGTCGCCGGTTTTGAGATCGAACTCCCAGGCGTGCCACGGACAGTAGAGGAACTCCCCCTCCCTGATCCAGTCGTGAGTCGTTTCCAGGGTTTCCGGGTCGAAGTCGGCGGTGTACTTGCCGGTTATCGTCCCCTCACAGCAGGGCGCGCCCTGGTGGGGGCACCAGTTGAGGTACGCGCAGTAGTCGCCGTCGAGATTGAAGACGCCGATCTCGAACCCCTCCAGTTCGACCACGAGCCGGCCGCCCTCGGGGAGCGCGTCGGCATCGGCGACGACGTGTTCAGCCACGGTGCGTCACCTGTTCGGGATCCGGTTGCTTGCGTGTGGTTTTGACAGACACAGCCATCAGTTCGGACCGGGCGGTCTGGAAGGCCATAAAGCTTCTGACGAACGGCTCGGCGCTCCCCCGCGGAACCGCCGTTTGCCCCGAAGACATCGCTAACCGAGAGTGAAAAACGTGGATGTTCGAGGCATAACCCCTGCGTGGGTTAGATGACGCGGTTCTCTTTCCCGCCGTGCTCGCATCCACCGAAGAATCGTCGTCTCAACTATCGTAGCTTGAACTACGATAGTCTAGACTACGCTATATACACATTTTATGTGCTGATGAACCGAAGGGAAGAGCATGGCTGCGTTCGTCAACCGAGAACAGGAACTCGACAGACTCCATGAGTTATACGAGAGTGACTCTGCGGAGCTAAGTGTCGTCTACGGACGTCGGCGGATGGGGAAGACAGCGCTCGTCGTCAAATCCATCGAAAACCGTGACGACGCGGTGTACCATCAGGCTGCACACGGAACAACGGAGCAGCAACTCGACTCCTTCATCGCTGATGCTGCAACGGTGTTCTCGGGAATCAACCGGATTCGAAAGGACTGGGAGAACGTTCTCACGTATCTCGCTGAACAGGACGCAATCGTGATCCTCGACGAATTCCCGTACCTCGTAGACGAAAACGAAGCGCTCCCCTCTCTCATTCAGCGGCTCTGGGACCACAACGTCGAAGATACGGCTGCGACCTTCGTGCTGACTGGCTCGGCCATCGGGATGATACACAAGATAGCGCTCGACGGGAGTTCACCGCTGTACGGCCGTATCTCCAAACGGCCGAACGGAAAACTCGAAATCGGGCCGCTTCCGTTCGCCGCCGCGATGGAGTTCTTCCCGAACTACGCGCCAACCGAACAGGTAATCGCGTACGGCGTGTTCGGGGGAACACCGGAGTACCTCAGGGCTGTGGACGACACGCAGTCACTACAGGGGAACATTACAGAAACCTTGCTACTCCGTGATGGCGGCCTCCACGAGGAACCCGAAGACGTTCTGTACCGGGAACTGGATGAGGTGGATCGGTATTTCGCCGTTCTGAAAGCGATGGCCGAGGGGAACCACAAGCGAAACGAGATCATCCAGGCTGCCGGGATCAACGCCAACAGCGCGAGTTACTACCTCTCGCGCCTGCGGGAACTCCAGATAATCGAACAGGAGTATCCGGTTACCGTTGACCCGTCCCGGAGTCGGAACAGCCGGTATCGAATCCGAGACCAACTGTTCGCGTTCTGGTTCCGGTTCGTACACGGCCGTTCGTCCCGGTACGAAGTGTTCGGGGCGGATGCGTACGACGAACTCGTCGAACCACATCTCCCGGACTTCGTCAGCACGACCTTCGAACGACTCTGTCAACGAGCAGTTCTCTACGAGTACGGGGACGTGTACACGTTCACGGAAGTCCCGGATCGGTGGTGGGACACCGATGGACGCGAGATCGATATCGTGGCCCCGACGAACGGTGACACGTTACTGGTCGGGGAGACGAAATTCCAGCAACAACCGATGGGATACGACGTCCTGGCCCAACTCGAACAGGAGGCACCCGAAGTCAAGTGGTCGCCGACCGACGGCGACGTGAACTACGAGTACGCACTGTTCAGCCGAAGTGGGTTCGCGTCGTCACTGGAGGAAGCGGCTGGGGAGCGGGACGACCTCGGTCTCTTCACGGTTGACGATGTCGTTGAGACACTGTCCGACTGACTATGTGGGGAGCAGTCCGTTCTACACGCGGTTACTCAGATGACACGCAGCTCGCGGCTGAAAGGGACACATAGTTTTGTTTGCAGTCCAAGTCTCAGCGTAGAATTGTCATTAGATGGCCTAATGGTGGATAGTTCCCGAGAATCGGTGGCCGCGCGATCCCGGGATACGGTTCATTTGTTTAACGCGCGTTGTACGCTGGTTTCTAGATGACGCGGTTCTGCAGGTAATCGAGGTGTTTGGCGTTGTAGACGATCTGGACCGTGTCAGCCGCCGGCGAGCCGATGCAGGTCAGCCGGACCTTCTTCTCCTCGACTTCCTCGTCCGAGAGGATCTGCTGCATGTCCATGTCGATCTCGCCCTCTGTGACGATGGCTGCGCAGTTTGCGCACGCGCCCGCTCGGCACGAGAACGGCCAGTCGTACCCCTGTGCCTCCGCGGCTTCGAGGATGTATTCGCCTTCTGCGACCTCGAGGTTACCGTAATCCTCGTCGCTGAGGTCGGCGTCGGCGGCCGCCTCGAAGAGGTCGTCGTCGTCCATCTCCCAGCCGTGGTCGTCCAGCACTTCGTAGTTGAGGTATTCTACCGTGGGCATCAACGGGAAAGTTCACTCCCCTCTGTGTTGAAGGTTGCTGTTGTCCGTCACATCCCGACAGAGAATCTCACACCGGGAGAAATCGAAAGACGACGAACGCACCAACGGTCGCGATCGCCGGAACAATGTTCTGCATAACGATCACCCGTCCCGTCGTCGCCGGGTCGAAGAGGTCGGCAGCGGACGGAATCTCGTCGGGCGACTCCTCGCCAATCGGTTGGGCGGCGTCTGTCGGCGACTGCTCGACGTCGCCGACGGTCGCCCCCGAGTCGGCTGCGAGCCCCCCGACGGTGACGCTCGCCTCCTCACCGTGAACACCGCCCCGAATCGTCGTGGTCCGGGTGGCTCGCCCCCAGCCGAGTCCGACGATGCTCATCGTCGCGATGATGACGAAACTCGCCGGAATCCCGATCGCCGACAGGAGCGCCACCAGCGTCGAGGAGATGACGGCGACGACGATCGCCGCGGTCAGCGGAAGCTCGGTCAGATCGTTCCCCATCGTGTCCAGCGTTCGTCGGGCGATCGTGAGTGCACCGATCCCGACGGCGGCCGAGGCGATCAGGATTCCGGCGTTCATGCTCAGAACGCCGCTGCCGACGAGCGGAGCGACGGCGTTGGCGACGTTCGAAGCGCCGCTGGAAAATGCCATGAAACAGCCGATGGCGATCAACACGAGCGTTCCCACGAACTCCCTCCGGGTGGTTCCCTCCGCGAGCCCAACTCGAGGCACCGTCCCCGAGCGATCGAGCCGGAACGGTCCCGTTTCGCTCCCCGCGATCGCCACCCACTGATTGAGATACGGATAGAAATACCGCCCGACGACGCCGCTGATCCAGAATGCCACGAGCGGGGCGACGATCCACCACGAGACGATCTGCCCCATCACGACCCAGTTGAGCTGACCGGTCGCCAGACCGAGTCCCGCGATCGCTCCGACGGCCGTCATCGACGTCGACGCCGGGACGCCGAACGAGTTCGAGAAGAACAGCGCGAAGCCGATAAAAAAGAGCACGACGATGCTCGCCTCGAGGGTGAAGAGCGACGACGGGACGATCCGTCCACCGAGCGTATCGACGACCTCCCGGCCGATCGTCCACCCGCCGAGAAGAAAAAAGAGCGTCATCAGGAGTCCGGCGACGACCTTCGGGATCACGTTCGCACCGACGGCCGGTCCGAAGGCCGGCGCCGTCGTCGCCCCGCCGATGTTGTATCCGACGAAAACGGCGACGGCGATGCCGACGACTACCAGAACCTCCATACCGGCACGTGGAGGCGATCTGAAATAAGCACCACGAACGAACACGCTTTTTATTCCCGACTCCGCCCGTTCCGGTATGTTTCCCGAGTTCGAGATCGTCCCGGCCGTCGATATGCAGGACGGGCGCGTCGTCCAGCTCGTCGGCGGCGAGCGCGGGACCGGAACCGAGTACGGCGATCCGGTCGAGGCGGCCGAGCGGTGGGTCGACGCCGGCGCCGAAACGCTCCACCTCGTCGACCTCGACGGCGCATTCGAGGGAAAGCGGGCGAACGCCCCCGCGGTCGAAGCGATTCTCGACGCCGTCGACGTCGAAATCCAGCTCGGAGGCGGCATCCGAACTGCGGCGGACGCGGTGTCGCTCCTCGAACTCGGCGTCGACCGACTCATCCTCGGAACGGCCGCCGTCGAGAACCCAGAGATCGTCGGCGAGATCAGCGAAACCCACCCGGAAACGGTGATGGTGAGTCTCGACTCGAAGGACGGGGAGGTCGTCATCTCGGGGTGGACCGAGGGAACCGGGCTCGATCCCGCCGACGCCGCCGCGCGCTACGAGGACGAGGGCGCCGGTGGCATCCTCTTTACCGACGTCGACGTCGAGGGACAACTCGGAGGGGTCCGTCGAGCCCCCCTCGAACGCGTCGTCGACGCGGTCGAGATCCCGGTCGTCGCCAGCGGCGGCGTCGCGACGCTCGACGACGTCCGGGCGCTTCGGGACGCCGGCGCCGCAGCCGTCGTCGTCGGAACCGCCCTCTACGAGGGGCGGTTCACGCTCGCGGAGGCGGCCGCGGCGGTGGCGCGATCGGAGTAACGAGGTGCGAAGGTTCTTATTCGGGTAGGCAATACCTTTTTCCTACTCAATGGCACGCGCGGAGGACACCGAAGTTATCGAGGCGTTCGAGCAGTTCTACCGCGACTACTACCGAAACGAGATCGGCGAACTCGCCCAACGGTATCCGAACGAGCAGCGATCGCTCTACGTCGACTGGGGAGATCTCTACCGGTACGATCCGGACCTCGCGGACGACTTCATCGCCCAACCCGAACAGATGCGCGACTACGCCGAGGAGGCGCTCCGGCTCTACGACCTCCCGGTCGACGTCAAACTCGGGCAAGCGCACGTCCGCATACAGAACCTGCAGGAATCGACGTCGATTCGGGAGATCCGCGCACGCCATCGCGGCCAACTGATCGCCGTCAGCGGTATCGTCCGCAAAGCCACCGACGTCCGTCCGAAGATCACCGAGGCCGCCTTCGAATGCCAGCGCTGCGGCACCCTCTCTCGGATCCCACAGACCAGCGGCGAGTTCCACGAACCCCACGAGTGCCAGGGCTGTGAACGACAGGGACCGTTCAATATCAACTTCGACCAATCGGAGTTCGTCGACGCCCAGAAGCTCCGCATCCAGGAGTCTCCCGAAGGGCTCCGTGGCGGCGAAACGCCACAGAGCATCGACGTCCACATAGAGGACGACGTCACCGGCGAGGTGACTGCCGGCGATCACGTCCGCGTGACGGGGATCCTCCACCTCGACCAGCAGGGGAACAACCAGGAGAAATCTCCGATCTTCGACGTCTACATGGACGGCCTCTCGGTGGAGATCGAGGACGAACAGTTCGAGGACATGGACATCACCGACGAGGACAAAAAGAAGATCATCGAACTCTCCGGCCAATCGGAGATCTACGAGAAGATGGTCGGCTCGATGGCGCCCTCGATCTACGGCTACGACCAGGAGAAACTCGCCATCATCATGCAGCTGTTCTCCGGGGTGACCAAGGAGCTTCCGGACGGCTCCAGAATCCGTGGAGACCTCCACATGCTTCTGATAGGGGATCCCGGGACGGGGAAGTGCGTGGGCCCCGAAACCAGGGTCACGCTGGCCGACGGATCCGAACGGGAGATCGGAGCGCTCGTCGAGGCGAAGCTCGATGATCCGAAGCCGGTCGACGACGGCGTCTACGACGAGGTATCGTTTCAGGTTCCGTCGCTTGCGTCCGACGGACGCGTCGTACTCCGACGCGCGACGCGAGTCTGGAAGCGTCAGGCACCCGAACGGATGTATCGAATCCGAACCGAGAGCGGCCGCGAGCTCGAAGCGACGCCGAGCCATCCGCTGTTCAGCCCATCGGCCGCCGGCATCACGGCGACGAAGGCGGCCGAACTGTCGGCGGGGGAGTTCATCGCCGTGCCGCGACAGCTCCCAACCGTCGGTGACGACAGCCTCGACGTCTCGTTCCGGCGCTCCGAGGCGAGCGACGCGGATCGCGTCGAGCCGCCAGAGACGCTGACGCCGAAGCTTGCCCGTCTCCTCGGCTATCTCGTCGCCGACGGCCACGTCGAACAGGAAGGGGTCGTTCGGATCGCCAGCGACGATCGAGCGGTTCTGGACGACGCGGCAGCCGCTCTCGACGATCTCGGCGTGAGTCACGACCGTGAACTCGTCTGCCGCTCGGGTGAGCTCGTCCGGTTCCTCCGGGAGATCGAACCGACGATCCCGAGTGGCTCCGCCGAACAGCGCGTCCCGGCTCCCGTGCTCCGCGCGACCCGCCCGGTAAAGCGCGGATTCCTCCGGGCGTTCGTCGACACCGGAGGAGTGGTTTCCCCGGAGCGGCGTTCGATCGTCGTCGAATCGTCGAGCAAGGAGCTCCTCGAAGGGATTCGGAGCCTCTTGCTATCGTTCGGCATCGACGCACGGCGCCGCGAGCGCTCCGGCGGCCGCTACCGACTCCGAATCGACAGGGAAAATTTCACGCGATACGTCGAGGAGATCGGGTTCGTGACCGATCGAAAGGCGAGTCCGGCGGCCGAACGCCCGAACACCGCCGAAGACGCGAACCGGGACGTCGTTCCGAACGTCGGGAACGCACTCTGCACGCTCAGAGAATCGTTCGGGCTGACGCAGGGCGACTGCGGACTGCCGACGACGACCTACCGTCAGTACGAGTGCGGCGACCGGAACCCGAGCCGCGAATCGCTCCGTACGATACTCGACGCGTTCACGGCCGCATCCGACGACGGAGTCGCAGCCGACGGAGGGACGGCCGTCGAAGGTAGCCTGGCGTCGCTCCGGTCGCTGACCCGAGAGGGCGTCGGGTGGGACCGGATCGTCTCGATCGAATCCGTCGAACCGGCGTACGACTGGGTGTACGACCTCGAGGTAGAGGGAACACACAGCTACGTCTCCAACAACGTTCTCTCGCACAACTCACAGCTTCTCCAGTACGTCCGCAACCTGGCGCCGCGATCGGTGTACACGTCCGGAAAGGGATCCTCCAGCGCGGGTCTCACTGCGGCTGCCGTCCGCGACGACTTCGGCGACGGCCAACAGTGGACCCTCGAAGCCGGCGCCCTGGTGCTGGCCGACCAGGGGATCGCCGCCGTCGACGAGCTGGATAAGATGCGGTGCGTCACCGGGGATACGCTGGTACACCTGGCTGACGGGCGCGTATCCAGGATTCGCGACCTCGCGCTGGAGGCCGCAGAGAGCGGAGAGATCGAGCCACTGGAGAACGGTCGAACGATCCGCGACGTCGATCTTACCGCGTGGACGATGACGGACGACGGCCGTCTGGTCGAACGGTCAGTGACCGCAGTTCACGAGTACGACGCTCCGGAACGGCTCACCGAGGTTACGCTCGAGTCGGGCGAATCCGTCGTGACGACGCCGGATCACCCGTTCTTCGTGTTCGAGGACGGCGAACGGAGAGAGCGAGCCGCCGAGGAGCTGGACGCCGACGACTGGGTGTACGTTCCGCGCCGCCTTTCGCCGTCGGTAACCGACGGCGGCACGGTCACGGCGGCAACGGCCGTCGGTCGAGCCGAGGGCTCATCGTCGTCCGCGTTCGGGAGGGTCCTGGGATATCTCTCCGGGAGCGGTAACGTGTACTACAACGACCCGGATGGGCGCTACGGACTCGAATTCATCCATCAATCGGAAGCGTTGCTCGCAGATTTCGAGAACGCGTGCCGAAAGGCGTTCAGTGCCGAGCCGGTTCGGTACCCCAGCGAACAGCGCGAGGACGGCGTCGGGACCGTTCGGCTTCGCGGGCGTGAGTATGCCGACCAGGTGCTCGACGCCGGAACGAACCTCGAAACGTGCGAGGAGGAGGCGTTTCCCGCGGCTGTTTCCGAAGCTGACCGGAATACCAAGGCAGCATTCATCAGAGCGATGGCCGACAGCGAAGGGGGCGTCGATACGGCGTCCGGAAACGTAACTATCTCCTCGACGAGCGAAGAGCTCCTCGTCGGGATCAAGAGCCTGTTGCTGGAGTTCGGAATCTCCTGTCAGATCCAGACGCGTGAACGGAGCGGGGATCTCGACCTGCACGAACTCGTCATTACAGCAGCGGACTCGATCCGGGCGTTCGAGCGCGAGATCGGATTCACGCTCGAACGAAAACAGAGCGCTCTCGAGACGGTTTGTGCCAGCGTCGATGGTGATCGAACCGGTTGCGACGTGTTACCGGAGTGTGGCGAACTGCTCGCACAGGTCCGGGAATCCCTGCGACTCTATCAATCCGAGTGCGGACTCGCCGGTTCGACGTACTGCAGTTTCGAGGACGGGGAGGCGAACATCTCGTTACAGCAGGGAGAAACAGTTCTCACAGCCTTCGAGGATCGCATCGATCAGGCTGAATCGGACACCGAGACGCTGTCCCAGAAGTGTGACTGGTCGACGCTGGAGCGACTGACGGATCGATACCACGTATCTCAGGCTGAACTCGCGGACGGACGTTCGTTCAGCCAGCAACGTGTTTCGGAGCATTGGGGGCGAAACACGTCGCTTCGAGAGGCGGTTCGACGTCGCCTTCGGGAGATCGTATCGGCCGTTGCCCGAACGGAGATCGACGTGTTCGCCGATCTGATAACCGGTGACGTGAAATGGCGCCGTGTCAGCGAACTCGAAACGGTGGAACCGAACTACCGGGACGACAGAATACCGATTTTCCGACGGGAGATCGCGAAGCGGCTCGCCTGTGGTCCCGACGAAGCCGAGAAACGTGCTGAGGACGTTCTCCAGCGAGCGCCGAAGATCGACTCGTGGGCAACGCTTCGGGGAGAGCTCGAACGGCACGAAATCCATCTAGAGGCGCTCGTGGACGATCTCGGCGTCGCCTCGTCGACGATCCCCGGGTTGATCAGCGGCGTCGGAACCGACCGGTTCGACGATTTAAAAGCTGCAGCCGAGGACCGAATCTCCGAGAAGCGGGACCGGATTCGGACGCTTCTCGAGCGGATCGAGGATCGAAGCGGACCGAACGTGTACGACCTCACGGTCGCGGGAACACACAACTTCGTGGCTAACGGCATGGTCGTCCACAACTCGGAAGACCGCTCCGCCATGCACGAAGCGCTCGAGCAGCAGTCCTACCACCCCGACACCGAGATCCTCCTGGCCGACGGGCGCCGGGTCGAGATCGGCGAGTTCGTCGACGAGCGGATGGCGGCGGCCGGGACGGTCGTCGACGGCGTCGACTGCGAGATCCTGCCGGTCGACGACCTCACGGTCCACTCCGTCGACTTCGAGACGGACGAGACGACGAAGCTCCCGGTTGACCGCCTCAGTCGTCACGAGGCCCCCGACGAGTTCGTCCGGGTGAAGTTCTCGAACGGCCGAGAGGTGACGGTGACGCCCGAACACCCCATGTTCGTCGACGAGGATGGAAGGGTCGAAACCGTCGAGGCCCGCGACATCGAGACGGGGGCGTTCGTCCCGGCGCCGCGGAAGCTGCCGAACTCCACTGCCACAGTCGAGTTCGACGCTGAATCGCACGTCAGTGAGGAGACGGGCGTGACGCTTCCAGGAGCGCTATCCGGCGATCTGGCGGAACTCCTCGGATTCCTCGCCACGGGGGGAAGCAGCTACGCCGAACCGACCCACGAGATCAGCTTCTCGACCCGAGACGAGCGGACACTCGACCGGATTGACGAGTTGGTCAACTCGGTTTTCGGGGTGGAGAGCACCGACGCGGTCGACGAGAGCGGAACGGTGAGCAAGCGGTGGGTGTCGGCGGATCTGTACCGCTGGTTCGAATCGAACGTCCCCGAACTGATTTGCGGCGCGCACGAGAGGCGGATTCCCGCGCGGGTACTCGGTGCCTCCGAGGAGACGATCCGACGGTTCCTGGTCGGGGCCTTCGCGGCCGCCGGCAGTGTCGAGAGCGAAGCGACACTCTCGGCGGGATCGAAGGGGTTGGCCGAGGACTACGCGGACGCGCTCTCGAAAGTTGGCATCGCCTCCCGCCTCCGCTACGACGACGCGGAGGGTGTCTGGAACGTGTACGCGACGGACGAATCGACGGAGCGGTTCGTCGACCGGATCGCCGAGCCGAGCGACGAGCCCCGGCGTGCGGACGTGTCCGAACGGCGGTGTGGCCTCCGACGATACCGCGTCTGTGAGGTCGAGGCCGTCCCGAACGAAGGCGAAAACGCCTGCGAGTGGGTCTACGACGTGACCGTCGAGCCGACGAACACGTTCGTCAGCAAGGGTGTCGTCCTCCACAACTCGATCAGTATCTCCAAGGCGGGCATCAACGCGACCCTGAAGTCGCGGTGTTCGCTGTTGGGCGCGGCGAACCCCAAATACGGACGGTTCGACCAGTACGAACCGATCGGCGAACAGATCGACCTGGAGCCGGCGCTCGTCTCTCGATTCGATCTCATATTCACCGTCACCGACCAGCCCGATCAGGAGGAGGACGCCGCACTGGCGGATCACATCATACAGACCAATTACGCGGGAGAGCTCAACACGCACCGCGAACAGACGGCGACCTCGAACGTGACTCGGGAGGAAGTCGAGAACGTTACCGAATCGGTCGAACCGGAGATCGAAGCCGAGCTGCTGCGGAAGTATATCGCCTACGCCAAGCGGAACTGCTTCCCGACGATGACCGAGGAGGCGAAGGAGGCCATTCGGGATTTCTACGTCACCCTTCGTGCGAAAGGTCAAGACGAGGACGCGCCGGTCCCGGTCACTGCGCGGAAACTGGAGGCGCTGGTCCGGCTCTCGGAAGCCTCCGCCCGAATGCGACTCTCCGACACCGTCGAAGCGGAGGACGCCGAGCGCGTCATCAACATCGTCCGATCGTGCCTCCAGGACATCGGCGTCGATCCGGAGACCGGCGAGTTCGACGCCGACGTCGTCGAAACGGGACGCTCGAAGACCCAGCGTGACCGAATCAAGGACATCAAATCGCTCATCAGCGAGATCGAATCGGAGTACGACGAGGGGGCCCCGGTCGACGAGGTGCTGGATCGCGCCGAGGAGATGGGCCTGGAGCGCTCGAAGGCCGAACACGAGATCGAGAAGCTCCGACAGAAGGGGGACGTCTACGAACCGAGGACGGACCACCTCCGGACGGTCTGAGATGGACCGCATCGCCGCCATCCGGACGATCGAGGAAGCGCTGGCCGATTTCGAGGCCGGCGAGATCGAGCTAGCGCGCTGTGAAAAGCGGATCCGTGCGACGGTCCGTAGCTTCGCGACGGAGTTCGACGGCGAGTTAGCCGCATACCGATCGGAGTCGGGCACGATCGTCGTCGCCGACTCCGAGCGAGAGGCACGTGACCGGGTTCAGGAGCTGACCGGCGAGCGAGCACCGGTCGTCGAGCGGCTCGACTGACCGGAAACATCGTAGCGTTCCGAAAAGTTAAACAGAACAACAGATGTCGAACCGACTGTGCTGTTGGTGGTGACGTACTCCCAGTCGGCTCGGTCATCGCTTCGAAACGTCTGTCGAATCCACGAGGGAACCGTCGTTCGGCGGCTCGGTCGGGCGGCGCTGTTCGAGGAGACGGAACACGGCGCGTTCCTCGGCCTTCGCCTTCGGGAAAAACATCCCGATAGCGTACAGGTCGAGCGCACCGAACCGTTCAACGAGTTTCGGGACGTCGACGAATCGGTGCGCGCGGCGGCGATCGATTACGAGAACCGCGAACGCGAGAGCACGCCATACGCGAAATTCGCCGCCGGAACGTCACACCCCGAACCCGAGACGCTGAAGCAAACGGAGCTATGAGGGTCGATCTCTCTTCGTACGATCTCGATCCGGCAGCCGTTGCGACGACCGTGCGAGCTGCCGACGGACCGTTCGAGTTGGAGCCGACGGCGGCTCACGAACACGTCGGTTGCATCACTCCGGAGATGGAGTTCGACCGGCGAGCGGCGATGGCTGCAGCGGCACGTACGCGCGACGTGACCACGACCGTCGACGACGCGCTCGCATCGGCTCGAGAGGAGCGCCGGGAACTGGAGCCGATCGATCCGGAGACCACCGACGCCCGCCGACGAGTCGCAGAAGCGGCGGCGGAGTTGGACGAACTCCGTGAGGAAGTCGCCGCAAAACGCGGTCGGCTGAACGCACACCGTGAACACGGTGACGGAAACAAAGCAGAGGCCGAATATCTCGACGCCGTCCGATCGCTCTCGGAGGCCGAAACCGAGTACGCTGCTGCCGTCGAGCAGCTCGAGGAGGCGGAGGCTGCGGCCCGCAAAGCGAGGGACGAACGGGAGCGTCAGCTTCAGCTCGTCGACCGGATCGACAATCTCCAACGAACGGCCCGCGAGGAGCGAGTGGATGCGATTCGACCGGCAGTCGAGGACGCGGTACGTGCCGCCCCCGGCGACAGTACCGAACTGGCGACCGCCGACGGACCGACCGCGGCCATGGCGCTTGCCCGCGTCTCGGAGCTTCGGGCGCCGGTCGTCCTCTCCTGTCGTCGCTTTTCCGACGTCGAGACCGCCGGCAGGTGGCTGGACGCGTCGGTAATTCGGCTCTGATTTATCCCGAAAGCCGAGAGCAGAGAGCGTATGGTGAGGCGTTCGATCACGACCCGGAGATCGGATGGGGTTACGTTCGTCCAGGTGACGGTTTCAGTCGAAGAACGGTCCCGGCTTCGGATAGAGTACCACGGCGACGGAACGGTGCTTCCGCCGCGCCGTGGTGGCGAGCCGGAGTCCGGCTGGAACGAGGGGGGGACCGAACGAGTTGTCGACGTCGGTTCGTCGGGGATCGGATTCGCTGTCGTCGAGCCCGTCGAGCCCGAGGACGTCGAGTTAGCTGTCGATCCGATTCCCGACGAGTCGGCGGGTGCCGTCGATGCCTGGTTCGATCGCGTCGACGAGCGGCTTCGATGCGCCGAAGAGATTGCAGCGGCTCGAACGCTGGAGGAAGCGACGGCGGCAGTCGCAGCAGCCGGCGGGCTCGGGGCGGTCGAGCGTCTCGCGGCGGCGGTCGTCCGTGATCGTCGATTGCTCGAGCGAATCGAAACCGCACCGGACGCATTGCTCGAACGGGCCGAGCGAACGGAGCTCCCGACCGCGGAACTGCGACGGCTCGCCTGATCAGTTCCTGACGTCCCGGTAGGTGTTCCGAATTGTCACTGCGGAGACGCCGGCGACGTCAGCGGCGTCGGTCTGCGTGAGATCGTGACCGGCAGCCTGTGCAGCCGTGTAGAGACACGCGGCGGCGACACCACTCGGATTCCGTCCCGCAGCCGTGCCGTCCTCGTGGGCAGTTGCCGCGATCTCGCGGGCGCGACACTCGACCTCCTGGGGGAGCTCCAGTTTCGAGGCGAACCGAGCGAGATACTCGCGGGGGTCGATCGGACCGGTCGAAAGACCCAACTCTCGGTTGAGAGCGTCGTAGGCGGCCTTCAGCTCGTCGGCGTCGGCAGCCGCGATCGAGACGACTTCCGCGAGCGTTCGCGACACCGAGTCGGTCCGACAGACGGCGTAGACCGCTGCCGCGGCGAAACCCTCGATAGAGCGTCCGCGGAGGAGGTCCGCTTCCTGTGCCGACTCGAAGAGAACGCAGGCCCGTTCCTGAAGCGTATCTGGAAGCTCCAGTTGGCTCGTCAACCGCCGAATCTCGGTGAAACCGTACACCTGGTTCCGCTCGCGTTTACTCGAGATTCGAGCACGGTTGTGCTGGCGGCGCATCCGCGCGACGCGGCGACGCTTCCGCCCTTTTAGCCGCGTCGAACGGCCAATCTCGGTGGAGAGCCCGCGATCGTGTCGCGACCGGGTCAACGGCGCACCGGTCCGTTCGGGGTTCGTCTCGTCGTCGTCGAACGAGCGCCACTCCGGGCCTCGATCGATCGCGTCTTCGGCGACGATCAGTCCACACTCGCTACAGACGGTTTCCGTGTCGGTACTCCGGAGCCGCCCCTCACACTCGGGACAGTTTCGTGCTGTCGTGCTGCTCATCACATGCGAAACTGCGTCCGGATGACACTTTAAAAGACACCGAGGTCACCCGTTCGGAGGGCACGTCTGCCGGCGAAAACGTACCGGTAACCGGTACGTTCCCGGTGGCGTCACAGTCGAACCGATCCAGTCACTGAAAAGATTTAATGGAGAGGACGAACCGACGCCCGGACATGGGGCTGTCGGATATCGCGGCGGGGATCGAGGTGACGGCCGAACAGCGCAATCGAGGCGTTGCGACGACCGACGACACGGAGACGTCGCTCGACGAGCGCCTGGCACCGTTCGCCGACGAACTGCCGTGTCAGCCGACTGCGGCCGCTCGACTACTCGACGCGTACGCGGACGGAGCGAGCATCGGTCGAGCGGCCGCAGTCGCGGGAGTTCCGCCCACGGACGCCTCGAAAACTCTCTATCGACTCGGCGAACCGATCGATCCACTCTCGCCGACCGCCGAGCGAGTGATCGACGACTGGCTCGCCGGAGAGCTCTCCCGAACCGAAGCTCGAACGCTCGCGAACGTCGGCGACGCCGAGTTCGCCCTCGGCGTCTACGTCGCGACCCACGAGCCGATCGAGGGAGCGGAACACGCCGTCGCGGACGCGCTCGCGATCGATCGACGAACCGATCCGCTCGCCGACACGAGGGGTGACGTCGAAGAGTGGATGTAGCCAAAAATCCGTGCGCTTCCTTGCGAATCTGCCGGAGGGTATATAACGCCCGGTCGCTTGTGATCACGGTATACAACTGTAGTGCCCTCGCACCCGCTTCGAGAGCGGCGTAGCGAGTGACGGGGCGTGGCGCGCCGTGGAACTATAGTTTCCCGACAATCATGAGAACAGGTGAACTCAAATCAGGAGTCGCAGGTACCGTCAGAGACCGGATCGGATCGGAGCATGTTCTTCAGCTGTTCTTCCTAGTCATAGCCGTATACGCCTACATCGAGGCGTTCGGGTTCACGTTCGGCGGTCGGGTCTTCCCGCAGATGTCGGCACTGATCGTGATCGTCGGCATCCTACTGCTGACGATTCGAGGCTACCTCCCGTCCGGGATCAGATCGTGGATCGAGGGAGGAGTCGACCTCACCGAAACGGTCGACGCTGACATCGACGCGGACGTCGATCCGGAGACCGAACAGACACGAGTCGAGGCCGAACACGAGTTCCCGCGGTTTCAGAAGCCGCTCCATCCCGTCACCTTCACCGCCCTGATGGTCGTCCTCTACGTCGTCGCCGGATACGCTGTCGGCTTCCTGTGGGTGACGCCGGTGTTCGTGGCCGGCTATCTCATCTGGTTCGATAAGCCGCTGCTCTACGTCGTCGCGCTCGCAGCCCTCGGATTACTCGTCGCCTACACGTTCATCACAGTGTTCAACATTCGGCTACACCAGGGGCAGCTGATCTCCCTCACACTACTCGAAGCCACGTTCGCAGTCGAACTGCTCCAATCACAGTTCGACGTTACGGCTGAAATCCCGTTGTCGGGAGGCCGTCGATGAGCTTCGAGGCGCTCGGTGTCGCCGTCGATATCGTCTTCTCGTGGCCGACGTTCGGTTGGATGATCCTCGGCATTCTCATCGGGATCGTCCTCGGGGCGGTTCCGGGTATCGGCCCGGCGATCGGGATGGCGCTGTTGCTACCGCTCACCAGCGGGATGGCCGGCCCAGACGCGATCATTCTCTTCGTCTGTGTCTACCTCGGCGGAAAGTACGGCGGTAGCATCGCCGCGATCCTCATCAACACGCCGGGGACGGCGGGCGCCGCAGCGACGACGCTCGACGGCTATCCCATGTCCAGAGACGGGAAGGCGATCACCGCACTGTCGATCTCGGCGACGGCCTCGTTCGTCGGCGGGCTCATCGCGATCCTGATCCTGTTCGCGATCTCGCCGTTCCTGGCACAGATCGTTCTCGCCTTCGGTTCGCCGGAGTACTTCCTCGTCGCACTCCTCGGCATCGCGATGATCACCGTGGTCGCCAAAGGCGGGATGGTGAAGGGGCTCGTCGCCGGCGGGTTCGGCCTCCTGATCACCTCGATGGGGTTCGCCCCGGCTACCGGTGACCTCCGGTACGTCTCGCTACAACATCCGATGTTTCTGGACGGGATCGGCTTCGTCGCCGTGCTGATCGGCGTCTTCGCCGTCGGGGAGATGCTCAACCTCTCGAAGGAAACGGGAAGCATCGCACAGTCCGGCGACCAACTGGGTGGCGGCGGACTGTCCGGCAGCCGGATAGAGGGGATCCGCGAAGTCATGAACAATCCGGTGACGGTGGTCAAATCCTCACTGATCGGCATGGCTGTCGGGGCAGTTCCCGGCGCTGGCTCGTCGGTCTCGAACTTCGTCTCCTACGCTGAGGCGATGCGGAGTGACGTGGATCCGGATTCGTTCGGAAAGGGGAACCCGCGTGGCGTGATGGCGGCCGAGTGCGCCAACAGCGCGACCGTCGCCGGGACGCTCATCCCGACGATCTCGTTCGGAATTCCCGGAAGCGGCGCCACTGCAGTGCTGCTCGGAGCGCTTCTGCTCCACGGGTTCAGACCCGGTCCCCGGCTGTTCACCACGAACATCGAGCTGACGTACAGCTTCTTCGTCGCGCTGTTGATCGGGAACTTCGTAATCTTGACTGTGGGGCTCATCGCGATCACCTATCTCGGCTACATCACGAAGGTCGACACGGACCTGATCATCCCGATCGTCATCGTGATGGCGATCTTCGGCTCCTTCGCCGTCCGAAACAACTTCCTCGACGTCATGACCGTCGCCGCGTTCGGCATCATCGGCTTCTACATGGTCAAACACCAGTACTCCATCATCGCGCTGGTGCTGGGCGTCGTTCTCGGGCCGATCGCCGAGCGGAACCTCTACCGGTCGCTCCAGATCAACCCCCACGACGGGATCCGAAGCGCCGAGATCTTCTTCACTCGGCCCATCTCGCTCGTGCTGGTGATCGGCCTCGTGCTCATCCTCTTCGGCCCGGCTCTCAAGGAAGCCATCAGCCGACGACGAGCGAGCAGCGAGTGAGCCGATCGCGGCTCAGAGGTAATCGCCGAGGAGACCGCGCTGCTCTTCGGGATCGATCCGAACAGACAGCGTTTCGTCGAGCAGTTCGGCGACAGCCGCACGGGCCGGATCGTCATCGACTGCCGGGAACGACCCTTCGAACTCGGGGATCGAGACGTCGGCATCGGGGTGGGCGTCGGTTCGAGTCACGACCGTTTCGGCCGGCTCGACGCCGACGTCCGCGAGCCGATCGCTCATCCGCGGGACGGCGTCGGCGGCGCGGGCGGCGTCACAGACGACCGCGACGCGGTCGGCGCCCGTGACTGCTGCGACGGCCTGATTGGCCGCCACCGGGGGCGTATCAACGAGTACGCGATCGAACGCCCGCTCGGCCTCGCCGATTCGCTCGGTGAATCGCCGCGCCGCGTCGGCCGACTTGCCGCGAGCGATCCGCTCGAACGGCGCACGGGCGGGCGCGACCGCGAGTCTTCCCGAGCCCGCGCGGCGATCGACGAGCCCCTCCTCGAGCGGCGTCTCGGATCGGCAGAGTTCGATCATGTCGGGGTCGATACGCCCGGTGAGACGGTCGGCGAGCCCCTGGGTCCCGTAGGCGGCGTCGAGCACACAGACGTCGCGACCGTCCCTCGAGAGCAGCGTCGCCGCTTCGAGCGTCACGCGCGTCGTCCCGACACCGCCGGCAGCCCCACAGAGGGCGAGCGAATCGCTGGTCACGCCGGGTGTCGGCGGGGCCTCGAATAAAAATCTGTGCTTCGAACGTCAGCCACCGCCGATCGCATCGGCGATCCGATCGAGTTCGTCGTCGTCGAGGTCGGGGGATTCGCCGGCGACGGCGTGGATCGGCCGACCGCCGTCGCCCTCGAATCGGGGGACGATGTGAACGTGCAGATGCGGGACCTCCTGTCCGGCCTCGGGACCGTCGTTGATACCCACGTTCACCGCGTCGGCCTCGACGGCGTCCTCGATTCGTGGCGTGAGCTCTCGGACGACGGCGAAGACGTCGGCTGCGACGTCCTCGGGCGCGTCTCGCAGTCTCTCGTACGGTTCCTTCGGAATGACGAGCGTGTGTCCCGGTGCGAGGGGGGACGCATCCAGAAACGCGAGCGTCGTCTCCGTTTCGTGGACGACCCGTGCCGGGATCTCGCCGTCGACGATCCGCTCGAAGATCGTTCGGTCGGACATATCGGACGTGTCGGTCGCCACTCCTATCAACGTTCACCCGGTGCGGCACCGAGTTCGACGAGTGCGTCGCCGATCTCGCTCCGGTACGTTTCGGGATCGTAGCCGAGACGCCCGAGCCAGACATCCTGATACGACGGGTGCAACACCGGGAGGATCGGCGGAAGATCCTCCGGACGGATCGGATCGAGAACCGAGTCGAGAAAGCCGTCGAGCGTTCGGTCGACGGCCGACAGAAGCGTCTCGGTCGCGTGCTTGCCGGTCGGGACGACGCAGGCGGGATCGACCGCCTCGAGTTCGGAGAGAAGGTGCGACCGGCAGTTCTTCCGCTCGGTGGCGGTCGGTTCGCGGTTCGATCCCGATCCATCTGCGGGGAAACATTTGACCGCGTTCGTGAAGTAGAGCTCCCCGGTGGCGTACCCGATCGTCTCGAAGAGGTTCCGGATCCGGCGTCCCGAATGCCGCGACGTGTACGCCATCCCAGTGTGATTTCCGCCC
This sequence comes from Haloarculaceae archaeon, assembly GCA_007122455.1. Classification (GTDB taxonomy): domain Archaea; phylum Halobacteriota; class Halobacteria; order Halobacteriales; family Haloarculaceae; genus Natronomonas. The sequence goes on from SKTU01000005.1 coordinate 67,014, forward strand.
GCCCACGGATCGGCGTTCGGATCGCCGGCGCCTGGGGCCTCCCCGACGACGACGATCGTCGCGTCCGTCGAGCCGACGCCCCACGAGATCCGGTTTCTGTCGTCGACGAGCGCCGGACAGCGCCGACAGTCCGCCGCCAGCACGTTCCTGTCGTCGCGATCGGGAAACGTCGCCATGAGCGTCGGTTCGACGTCGGGGAGTGTGGGCGTTTCGGACGAAAGGCCTATGACCACCGTTGGCCGACTGGATCGTATGCGGGAAACAACCGTTTTGCTCGCGGAGCTTTTCGCCTACGCCCTCGCGTCGGCGCTGCTCACGGTCGCGGGTGCGTTCGCGGAGCTGACCAGCCTCTCGTATCTCGCGGCGGGAAACGTGACGTTCGCCGTCTGGCTCGTCGCGATCGGTGCCGTCGCGCTGTACGGCGGCGTCGTACTGCTGGGATGGCGTGAAGTTCGACCGCGACTCCTCGCGCTGCGGGGTGGCTAAGCGTCCCCCGCGGACCGATTGTCATTTAATGCCGCGGCCGGATGTACGCCTATGAGCAGGTTCGCGGCGCCCGACGACCAGTACGATCCCGAGTCGGTCGAGGAGCGGATCTTCGATCGCTGGGACGAGGTCGACGCCTACGAGCAGACGAAGGAACGGTTCGCCGACGAGGAGCCGCTGTTTTTCGTCGACGGCCCGCCGTACACCTCCGGTGCGGCGCACATGGGGACGACGTGGAACAAGACCCTGAAGGACGCGTACATCCGCCACCTCCGGATGCGGGGGCACCACGTCACGGATCGGCCGGGATACGACATGCACGGCCTCCCGATCGAGACGAAGGTCGAGGAGAAGCTCGGCTTCGACAACAAGAAGGACATCGAGGAGTTCGGCATGGAGAACTTCATCGAGGAGTGCAAGACGTTCGCCGACTCCCAGCTCGAGGGGCTACAGGACGACTTCAAATCCTTCGGCGTCTGGATGGACTGGGAGAACCCTTACAAAACCGTAACGCCGGAGTACATGGAAGCCGCCTGGTGGGGATTCGAGCGGGCCCACGAACGCGGTCTCGTCACGCAGGGGAAGCGGTCGATCACCCAGTGTCCCCGGTGTGAAACCGCCATCGCGAAAAACGAGGTTGAGTATCACACCGCCGAAGCGCCGTCGATCTACGTGACGTTCCCGCTGACCGATCGGGAGGGGAGCCTCGTCATCTGGACGACGACCCCGTGGACGATCCCGGCGAACACGTTCGTCGCCGTCGACGAGGAAGTCACCTACGCGAAGGTGGCCTACGACGGCGACATCCTCTATCTCGCCGTGGGGGTCGTCGAGGACGTGATGAATCGACTCGGCGTTGAGGAGAGTGACTACGAGATCCTCGAAGAGTTCGCCGGCGAGGAACTGATCGGCGCGGAGTACGAGTTCCCGCTCGCCGAACAGGTTCCGGACGGCGCGAGCGGCGAGGGGGCCAGGCGAGTCTACCACGCCGACTACGTCGAAGTCGACCGGACCGGGATGGTCCACTCCGCGCCGGGACACGGGGAGGAGGACTTCGCACGCGGCCAGGAACTCGGCGTCGAGATCTTCTGTCCGGTCGGCTCCGACGGCGTCTACACCGACGCGGCCGGCAAGTACGCCGGAACGTTCGTCCGGGACGCCAACGAGGAGGTCATCGCCGATCTCCGGGCGAACGGTCACCTGCTACTGTCGGAGCCCGGCCACAGCATCGACGAGGGGCAGTGCTGGCGCTGCGATACCGACATCGTCCGGATCGTCACCGACCAGTGGTTCATCACGGTCACCGACATCAAGGAGGAACTGCTCGACAACATCGAGGACAGCGAGTGGTACCCGAGCGAAGCACGCGACGGTCGGTTCCGGAAGTTCGTCGAGAACTCACCGGACTGGAACGTCTCGCGACAGCGCTACTGGGGGATCCCGATCCCGATCTGGACGCCCGAGAACTGGTCGGGTGAGATGGACGACGCCATCGTCGTCGGTACGCGCAAGGCACTCGCCGAGCGCGTCGAGCAGGAGATCGATCCAGCCGAGATCGACCTCCATCGCCCGACCGTCGACGACCTCACGATCACCGAGAACGGGACGACGTACACGCGAGTTCCGGACGTCTTCGACGTCTGGCTCGACTCCTCGGTCGCGTCGTGGGGGACGCTGAACTATCCCGAGAGGACCGAGGAGTTCGAGGAGCTGTGGCCCGCCGATCTGATCATGGAGGCCCACGACCAGACCCGGGGCTGGTTCTGGTCCCAGCTCGGGATGGGCTCGGCAGCGCTCGGCGAGATCCCCTACAAGGACGTGCTGATGCACGGCTGGGCGCTCGCCGAGGACGGCCGGAAGATGTCGAAATCCCTCGGCAACATCGTCGCCCCGAGCGAGGCGATCGAGCGACACGGCGCCGACCCGATGCGGCTGTTCCTGCTGGGGCAGAACCCCCAGGGCGACGACATGCGCTTCTCGTGGGACGAGATGGAGAACCGCCAGCGGGATCTCAACATCCTCTGGAACGTCTTCCGGTTCCCGCTTCCGTACATGCGACTCGACGGCTTCGATCCCGCATCGATCGCGATCGACGACGCGGCACTGGAAACCGTCGACGAGTGGGTGCTCTCGCGACTCCAGAGCGTCATTGGCGAGATGACCGGCCACTGGGAGGAGTATCGTCAGGATAGAGCTCTCGACGCCCTGCTCGAGTTCGTCGTCGAGGACGTCTCCCGCTTCTACATTCAGGTCGTCCGCGAGCGGATGTGGGAGGAGGCCGACTCCGAGAGCAAGCGGGCCGCGTACGCGACGCTGTACCGCGTGCTCGTCGAAACAACGAAGCTGCTCGCGCCGTATGCGCCGTTCGTCGCCGACGACATCTACGGGACGCTCACCGGAGACGACGGCTTCGAGACGGTTCACATGTGTGAATGGCCCGAACTCGACGAGACGCTCCACGATCCTCAGCTCGAGAGCGACATCGAGGTGGTCGAGGCCGTAGAGGAGGCCGGCTCCAACGCCCGTCAACAGGCCGAGCGGAAGCTCCGGTGGCCGGTTCCGCGAGTCGTCGTCGCCGCCGACGACGACGCGGCCGCCGCTGCCGTCGACCGCCACCGGGGGCTCCTCCGCGACCGGCTCAACGCTCGCGAGATCGAACTGGTCGAACCGGGCGCCGACTGGGAGGAACTCGCCTACAGCGCTCGCGCGGACATGTCGATCCTCGGACCGGAGTTCGGTAACGAGGCCGGCGACGTGATGAACGCGATCAACGCCGTGTCGGTTACCGAACAGAGCGTCGAGGCGCTCCGGGAAGCCGTCGCCGCCGAACTCGGCCGCGACGTCGAGTTGACCGAGGAGATGGTCTCGTTCAACACCGAGACGCCGGCCGGAATCGAGGGAACGGCGTTCACAGTCGACGGGGACGACCGCGGCGTCGTCTACGTAGACACCTCGCTCACCGAGGAGATCGAGTCGGAGGGGTACGCCCGCGAGATCATCCGACGGATCCAGGAGATGCGAAAGGAGTTAGATCTCGACATCGAAGCCGAGATCCGCGTCGAACTGACCGTCGCGGACGACCGGGTCGCCGAACTGATCGACGAACGCCGCGACCTCGTCGCCGAGGAGGTCCGTGCCGGCTCGTTCGAGGAGATCGACGACGGTGGCCACCGTCGAACGTGGGAGATCGAGGGGATCGACGTCGAGATCGCGATCGAGCCGCTATCGACGACGGCGGCCTGATCGGATCACAGGTGTTCGGCGACCGTCGGGGCGACGGTGACGCTCGAGACCGGTCGCTCGATCGTGTCCGTCCCGAAGATCGCGTCGACGCCGGCGTTCGCGAGCTGCGTTCTCGCGTTTGCAGCTAAGAGCGGGTGAACGCACGCGACGAACACACGGGCGGGGGCCTCGAGCTGGGAGGTCGCGGTGCTCATCGTCGAGCCCGTCGCGACGATGTCGTCGATCAGGACGACGTCGCGATCGTGCGTTTCGGCGTCGCTCGGCGTGATCTCGACGTCCGTGTCGGTGACGCGCGTCTTCTCGAAGTAGTCGGTCTCGCCGCTTCCGTAGCCGTCCCTGAGTGACGTCGCGAGCTCGATCGCGCCAGCGTCGGGGGCCAAAAAGAGCGGATCGTCCATCGTCGGGAGCGGTTTGGCGAGTCGCCGGGCCGCGTCGACGGGTGTACAGGAGACATCGAAGAACTCACAGATCGCCGTTTCGTGCGGGTTGACCGTGAGTACGCGGTCAGTTCCGGTCGTGATCGCCTTCGCGACCGCCCGCGCCGAGATCGGCTGCCCCGTCTCGAACGCCTCGTCCTGTCGACCGTACCCCATGTACGGAAGCACCGTGATCACTTCGTCGGCCATTTCAGCGGCGGCGTCCTGTAGCTGCAGCAACTCCACGTGGGCGCGATCGGAGAGCGTCGAGGCGACGACGATCGCCCGCTCGTCGGTGTCGGGGATTCGAACGAGCTGCTCACCGTCGGCGAACCGATCGTACTCGACAGCCGCGAGCGGCTCCCCGAGGAGCTCAGCCAGGGCCGCAGCGAGCGACTGGGAGGCCGAACCTGGAACTATCATGAGCGTCGGTGCGCGTTCCGGGTGTAAACCCGTTTTGCTCGGCAGCGAGAGGAGGTGTTACCGTTCGCGGACGACGACGAACTCCGCGAGGTCCTCGAGATAGCCGACCGCCTCGGAGTCGACGGCGTCGGCGGCGTCGAGGGCCGCCAGCGCCGCGTTCGACTCCTCTCGCGCGCGGACGTTCGCCTCCGAGGCCGAGATGTTCGTCACCTGCACGAGCGACGGACGCTCCATCTCGGCGTCCTGTCCGGTCGGTTTTCCCAGTTCGTCCGGATCGGCGGTCGCGTCGAGAACGTCGTCCCGGATCTGAAAGGCGACGCCGACCCGCTCGGCGTACTGGCCGAACGCCTCGACCGTGTAGCCGTCGGCGCCGGCGGCGATGGCGCCAAGCTCCGCCGCCGCGCGGAAGAGTGCCCCCGTCTTCCGGCGAGCGAGCTGCATGTACTCGGACTCGGTTGTCGGCTGGGCGACCAGCTCGGTCGCCTCCCCCTCACCGAGCTCGACCATCGACTCAGAAACGACCCGCATCGCCCGCTCGTTGGCCGAGAAAAGCGAGAACGCCTCTCCGAGCAACCCGTCGCTCGTCACGATCGCCGAACCGTGACCGAACGCCGCCCACGCACTGTCGACGCCGCGGCGCATTCCCGACTCGTCGATGATGTCGTCGACGACGAGGGACGCGGCGTGAACGAGTTCGATTCCGACCGCAAAATCGACGGCGTTCGTCGACGCCGCCGTCCCGAGACCACCCTCTCCGACGAGTTCACCGCCGGCCGCCTCGAACACCAGGAGCGTCACCGTCGGCCGCACGCGCTTGCCGCCGGATAACGATACGTGCTCGAGACGATCGGTCATCGCCTCGGGTGAGGTCCCGGCAACGACCGACCGCAGACGGGAGCCGATCATCGCCCGTCGTCGCTCGAGATACTCCATACGGCGAATACGATCGGTGGGCGCAAGTACGTGACGAATACCGATGCGGAAATCGGGACGAAGACCGAACGCTCAGACGTCCGGCACGTCGCCGCCGAACGCCTCGATGAGTTCGGGAACGACGTCGAAGAGGTCGTCGACGATACCGTAGTCGGCGATGTCGTAGATCGGCGCGTTCGGGTCAGTGTTGATCGCGACGATCGTGTCGGCGCCCTTCATGCCGGCGACGTGCTGGACGGCGCCGGAGATCCCGATCGCGATGTAGACGTCGGGCGTGACGACCTTCCCGGACTGGCCGACCTGGCGGTTCTTCGGGAGCCAGCCGTTGTCGACGATCGGGCGTGACGAGGACAGCGTCGCGCCGAGGGCGTCCGCGAGCGCTTCGACGAGCGGGATGTTCTCCTCCTCCTCGATCCCGCGACCGATCGAGACGAGCACGTCGGCTTCGCTGATGTCGACGTCGCCGCCGCTGACTTCCTGGAAGCCGGTGACGGTCGCGCCGATCGCATCCTCGTCGATGTCGGCCTCGAACGCCTCGATCGCGGCCTCGCCGGCGCCTTCGGCCGCGGGCCACTCGGCGGGGCGAATCGTGATCGCGTACGAATCGGCGTCGATGTCGTAGGTCGTCTCGACCTTCCCACCGTACTGCTCGCGCGTGACCTCGAGCGGATCCTCGCCCTCGACGCCGATGACGTCAGTGACGAGCGGTAGATCGAGGCGGCCGGCGACGGCCGGCGCGTAATCGAGTCCGTTGACCGTGTTCGGGAGGAGCAGTGCGGTCGGCTCGGTTTCGGCGTAGAGCTGCTCGATCGCCTGCGTGTAGACGCCGTGGTTGAACTCCTCGCCCTCCTCGACCGTGTAGATCGTGCCGACGCCGTCGAGGTTGAGCCGATCGGCGAAATCGTCGACGTCACCGCCGATGACGGCGAGTTCGAGCTCGGTTCCGAGCTCGGACGCGAGCTCGCGCCCGGCCGTGACGATCTCGAAGGAGACGTCCCGAAGTTCGCCGCGACGGTGTTCGGTAACTGCGAGGACCGTCATCCCTCGACCACCCCCTTGTCGCGGAGGAACTGTGCGAGCTCGGACGCGGTCTCCTCGGCGTCACCCTCCCAGATGACGGCGTCGCTCTCGGATTCGGGTTCGTACATGTCGGTGCGTTCGACCGGCGTCTCGACGACGCTCTCGTCGAGTCCGATCTCCTCGAGGCTGCTCGTCTCGAGGGGTTTGCGCTGCGCCTGTCGGATGCCGCGGAGACTGGCGTAGCGCGGCTCGTTGATCCCGGTCTGGATCGTCAGCACGGCCGGCAGTTCGACGTCGGTGAGCTCCTCGATCCCGCCCTCCAGCTCCCGGTGGACGGAGGCGACGTCGTCGGAGAGATCGAGGGCGTTGACGACGGCGGCCCACTCGTAGTCGAGTCGTTCGGCGACGGCGACGCCCGTTGCGCCGTTGGAGTCGTCGCCCGCCTGGACGCCCGTGAGCACGAGATCCGGCTCTTCGGCTTCCGCGACGGTCGTGATGATGTCGGCTTTCGTCGAGACGTCGAGGTACTGGGCGTCTTCGAGCGTGTCGTCCCACACGCGGAGGGCGCGGTCGGCGCCCTTCGCCAGCGCCATTCGGATCGTCTCCTCGGAGCGCTCGGGGCCGATAGTGACGGTAACGACTTCGACACCGTCGCGTTCCTCGGAGAGCTGTACGGCCTCCTCAACGGCGTAGTCGTCCCACTCGTTGAGGTTGTACTCGAGGTCACTGGCATCGATGTCGAGTCCGGAGATACCGAATTCGTCGTCGACTTCGGCGACCTCCTTCACTGTGACGAGTATTTTCATAACGGCTAGTCGGGTAAATCTGACGTCTGTCCGGGGTTAAACGTTTCCGAATTGCACGAGCACGTGGCTCACGCTACGGTTCGTTTTCGATGTCGTCCATCCCTTCTCCGGGGAGGCTGATGAGGTTCTCCCGACCGATCCGGAGCTTCTCGACCCGGTCCGTCTCGGCCATCGAGGACAGCAGTTGGGAGACCTTCGCGTTCGACCAGTCGGTCTCCTCGACGATCTTCGCCTGTTTCATCCGACCGCCGTTCCGCTCGAGGAGCCGTTCGACCCGCTCCTCGTCGGAGAGGAGTTCGAGATCCGTCTCGTCGGGGAGGCCGGCTTCAGCTCCGGCCGCACCGTTCGTGGTGGCCGATTCGGAGTCGGAATCAGAATCGGAATCGGAATCGGACTCCCAACCACCGAGCAACGGCATCGACAGCTCCGCCTCGCTGCGGCGACGCCACAGGAGGTATAACCCGAGCGCGAGCGCTGCACCGCTCAACACCAGCGCTCCGACGAGCAGCAGGTTCGACAGGTCGACGAGCGAGTTCGACGGTTCGACTCCGGGCTGGTAGACGATCTCGAAGTAGCCGGGCTGGAACAAGACCGGCCCGTCCCACTGCAGTGTCCTATCCCGAGGCGCAACGGGAGCAGTCGTTACACCGTACCCCTCCGGCGGTTGGAGCACGAGCGTCTGGCCCTCGGCGAGTCCAGGGAGCCACGTTCCGTCCGTCGTCTCGAACGCGTCGTCGACTATCAGTCGTTCACCGTCGACCCTCGCGAAGTTCGTCCACGTGAACGACAGTCGGATCTCACCGACGCCGGCCAGCGTTCCGTTGTCGGACTCGATCACGTCCCAGTCCCGTGACGTATCGACGATCACCATATCGCGCTCCGTCGTCTCGGACGCTTCGACCGCGGCGGCTTCGAACGCGGTGAGAGTGACGTCGAAGTCGCCGGTACCCGTCCCCTGGGCGAACGCCTCGAACGTCTCGACGTCGGACTCCGTCTCCAGCGGGACGCGCACGACGACGTGCCACTTGGCGTCGCCGTCGGCCTGAATGTCCGCCTCAAGGCGAACTTCCTCGCTGGGCGATAGCTCGGCGGCGGCGACGGCGGGAACACCGGTCGCCAGCGCAAGCAGGAGGAGGGCACACAGCAGAGTTCTGCGCAGGGACCGCATTGCCGGATTTGCTCACTGATGCGGCAAAACGCTTTCCATGATTCTCGTTCGAGAGTGGCGGGGTTTTTACGTCATCGGCTCGTGCCGGACGCGTATGAATCGATCCCGCGTGCTGGTGGTCGCCCTCCTCTTCTGTCTCGCCCCGATCGCGGGCGTCAGCGCGGTCGTGGGAACCGCCGACGAGCCGGCGTCGACACCGGTCGTCGAAGGCGACGGCACGGCGGAGTATCTCGCGATACCGCCCGACGAGCTCGACAGCGACGGGTTCGAGCACGGAGAGCTCGACGTCGCGACTGCGATCGCCTCCGACGGCGCGGAGCTCCGTTCGGAGTTCACCGCCACGGCGCTTCGGACCGAGCTCCGGACCGCCGAAACCGACGAAGAGCGTCGTGATATCCTCCAACGGGCCGCCGAACGGACGGACGATCGAATAGAGACGCTCGAGACGCGCGAGCGGGCGGCGGTAACGGGGTACAGCGACGGTGAGACGGACGGCACCGAACTGCTCAGAACCCTTTCGGCGGTCGACGCCGAATCCGAGGCGCTGCTCTCCATCGTCCGGGAGATGCACTCCGCACACGCTCAACTCGCGGACTCACCGCTTTCGGAGCGCGAGATGGCCGCCCAGCGGGCACGGCTCGATCCGCTATCCGGTCCGGTTCGCGGGGAGATCCGGACCGCAGCCAGCGGCGAGCAGCCGATCCGCATCTACGTCGAAACCCGCGACGACGAGATCGTGTTAGCGACGGTCGACCGACAGGATCGGTTCGTCCGAGAGGCACACCTCCGCGGGAGCAGCGATCTCGACGGCGAGGATCAGCTCGGCTTCGGCGGCGCCGAGGAGCGCTTCGAGGAGCTGTATCCGTGGATCGCCGAGGAGAACACCGGGCTCAACACGTGGGTCGTCGGTGGGCAGCCGTACCTCCACCACACCGGCGTCTACGCCGTCAGCGCGGCACACCACCACGGGTTCGGCTCGCCGGACGACCTGACGACGTACATCAGCGGCGCAACGACCGACGTGTTCTACGAAACCCAGCAACTACATCCGGAGGCGCTACCCGATAGATCGCTCGTCTCCGAGGACGACGGCCTCGAACTCCGGCTGAACTGGACGCGCGGCGGCGGTCCGATGGGTGCCGAGGTCGTCGACGCCGAAACCGAAGAGCCGCTCGACGCGACGATCGAGATCAACGACGAGCGGATCGGGACGACCTCGGGCGATCGGCTCTGGTTCGTCGCGCCGCGCGGAACCGTACACGTCACCGTCACGCACGAGGACCGGACTCTCGAAACACAGATCACCACCCGGTAGCGTCGGTTTATATACGAAGACGGGGGGAGCAACCCCGTGATCGACGATCGCGCGGGCGTTTCGATCGTCGCCGTCGTGCTCGTCGTCGCCGTCACCGTCGCAGCAGCGTCGACCGTCGCGGCGGTGGCCGTCGATCCCGGCGATCCGGCCCCGGTCGCAGTCGTCGGCGCAACCGCGTCGCAATCCGGCGAGATCACCCTCACACACCGGGCAGGCGAGCCGCTGGATCCGGAGGAGCTGGAACTGAAACTCTCGATCGACGGCGAACCGCTCGCCCACCAGCCGCCAGTCCCGTTCTTCGCAGCGAGGGGGTTTGCCCCCGGACCGACGGGAGCGTTCAACAGTGCGGCGTCCGACCCGCTCCGTCCGGGTGGTTCGACGACGTTCCGGATCGCGCCGACGAACGAACCGACACCGTCGGCAGGATCGACGGTTCGCATCCGACTGTGGGTCGACGGACAGCCGGTCACCGACGTGACCGCGACCGCGTGAGGCGGTTACTCGGGGACGGACGCGAGCGTCGTGATCGCCCGCGGCGTTCCGGGGCGACGCTGCTGGATCCGGTGCTCGAACGTCTCGAATCCTGCTTGTTCGAACATTCGGTCGGCTTCCTCCTCGTCGTAAAAGAGCATGATCGTGTCCGCGAGGCGGGCGAACACCGTCGACTTCGGGTAGTCCGGACCGACGACCAGCACCGGTCCGCCGGGTTTGGTGACGCGACGGGCTTCCCGGAGCGCGTCGACGGGATTCGGCCAGTATTCGATCGATCCCGACGACCAGTAGGCGTCGAAGCTGTCGTCACGGAACGGAAGCCGTTCGGCGTCGCCGCGGTGGAACCGGACGCGACCGCGCTTGCCGAACTTCGCGTACGCCTGCTCGAGCTGGTGAGCGGACTGATCGAGAGCGTACACCTCACCGGTGCGTTCGAGTAACCCCTCCGTGGCGAACCCCGTTCCGCATCCGACGTCGAGAACGCGGTCGTCGGCGCCGATACCGAACCACTCCAGCGCCTCGTCGCGCATCTCTTCGTTCCAGATGAACGGGTTGATAGTGTCGTACACTCGCGAGAGATACTTGTAGAAGAGCCGTGCACGCGCCTTGTCTTCGAGCACTCCCATTCCGAGGCGGTACGAACCAGCGTAGCATAACTCCCCGGATTCGTGCTGTGCGGTTTCGCAACTACCAAATAGGCGCTTTCCGAATCTTCGCTTGACATAACTATGGCCAGGCCAGAGGTTCTCGACCGAGTAAAGGAGGCCGAGCGCGAGGCCGACGAGATCGTCGCCGAGGCCGAAGCGGAGCGCGAACAGCGCATCGCCGAGGCGCGCAAAGAGGCCGAGCGTATCCTCGAGGAGGCTCGAGACGCGGCCGAGAGCTACAAGCAGGAGCGGCTTTCGGAGGCCCGCGAGGAAATCGAGGCCGAGCGTGAGGAGATCCTCGCCGAGGGCGAGGCGACGCGTGAGGCACTCGAGTCGCAGGCCGAAGCGAAACGCGAGGAGGCGGTCGAACACGTCGTAGATCTGTTCACGGAGGCGGTGAATGCTCAGACCTAAGCGGATGAGCCGGATCTCGGTGACGGGATCCAAACAGGTAATGGACGACGTCATCGAGGCCGTCCACGAGCTGCACCTGCTGCACATCACGGACTACGACGGTGCGTGGGAGGGGTTCGACCCCGGCGATCCCGTCGAAGGCGCCGAGGAGGCCGCCGAGAAGCTCGTGACGGTTCGAGCGCTCGAAAGCACGCTCGGGATCGACCGCGACGACGCCGGTCCGACCCGGACGATCGACGACGAGAAGCTCGAGGAGGAGCTCTCGGAGATCCGAAACGCGGTCAACGAGCTCGACGATCGTCGCTCGGAGCTCCGCACCGAACTTCGGCGGGTCGACGAGCGGATCGACGCCGCGACCCCGTTCGCGGAGCTCGGGATCGATCTCGATCTGCTTTCGGGATACGACTCCCTGTCGGTCGCCGTCGGTGAGGGCGACGAGAGCGCGATCCGCGACGCACTGGAGAACGCCGACGGCGTCGACGCCTACGAGACGTTCTCCGAGGGGGGATACGTTGCCGCCTTCGTCGCACCCGTCGTCGACATCGAGGAGGCACTCGTCGGCGCGGCGTTCACCCGCTACGAGGTCCCCGACCTCGAAGAGAGCGAGGCGACGAGCCCGCAAGGGTACATCGAGCAACTCCGTCACGAACGCCAGCGCCTCGAGATGAAACTCGAGGACGTCGAGGGAGACATTCAGCGGCGTCGACACGACGACGCCGGCTTCCTGCTCGCAGCCGAGGAGAAACTCTCCATCGAGGTTCAGAAGCTGGAGGCGCCACTGACGTTCGCGACGACGAAGAACGCCTTCATCGCCGAGGGGTGGGTACCCACCGATCGGTTCGACGACCTCGAAGCGGCGCTTCGGGACGCGGCCGGCGAAAGCATCGAGGTCGAGGAGCTCGAGCGCGCCGCCTACGACGACGGTCACGCTCACGAACCGGAGGCCGTCGACGAGGAAGACGGCCAGCCGGTCGCCGCCGACGGCGGTCACGCCATGAGCGGCGGTGCCCCGCCGGTGATTCAGGACAACAACAAGGCGTCGAAGCCGTTCGAGATGCTGGTCGGCGTCATCAACCGACCGAGATACAACGAGCTCGATCCGACGCTCGTGCTGTTCCTCACGTTCCCGGCGTTCTTCGGGTTCATGATCGGCGACGTCGGTTACGGGATCCTCTACTGTGCGATCGGCTACGTCCTGCTCACGAAATTCGACAGTCCGGGCTTCCGTAGTCTCGGCGGCGTCGCGCTGTGGTCCGGGGTATTCACGATCTTCTTCGGCGTGCTGTACGGCGAGTTCTTCGGGCTTCACGAGCTCGGTTACATGATCTTCGGTGAGGGCGGTTCGCCGATGGAGAAGGGACTCTCGCCAGCCAATATCGCCTTCGCACAGCTGTGGCTCGTCGTGAGCCTCCTGCTCGGCATCGTCCACCTCACGATCGGACACGTCTTCGGCTTCTTCGACGACCTCTCCCACGGCATCGTCGACGCCGTCACCGAGAACCTCTCGTGGGTCTTCCTGATGGTCGGCGTTTGGACGTGGGTGTTCAGCACCCACACCGCGAGCGCCAAACCGGAGTTCCTCATCGGCGAGGAGAACATCTTCCGGGAGACCTACGGGCTCGCGTTCACCGGACTTCCGGAGGTCGTCGGGCTCGCCGCACTCGGGCTCGCCGCACTCGGTTTCGTGCTCCTGTTGGTCGGTGAGGGGGGAATCGGGCTCCTGGAGAGCCTCAACGTGCTCGTCAACGTACTCTCCTACACCCGTATCGCCGCAGTGTTGCTCGCGAAGGCCGGGATGGCGTTCGTGGTCAACCTGCTGGTGTTCGGCGCCTACGAGACGCCGGACGGTGGGGTGTATTTCCTCTACAACAACGATTACACCGTCTCGAACGGCGAGGTGCTCGACTCGGCAGGTGAGCCGCTTGCCGGCGAGCTGATGTTCGCCGGGCTCCTGACCGGCGCCGAGGGCGCGGCGTTCATCGTCGCGTTGCTCGCGGGCGCAGTGATATTCGTGATCGGGCACATCCTCGTGCTCATCCTCGGGATCACGAGCGCCGGATTGCAGGGAATCCGTCTCGAGTACGTCGAGTTCTTCAACAAGTTCTACCAGGGCGGCGGAAAGCCCTACCAGCCGTTCGGCTACGACCGACAGTTCACGGCCGAAGAGTAGCGCGGCACCGCCGGCGCCTCGTTTTATCAGCTCCCGTATACGTTCTCGGCCACACGAATATCCTGAGAGGGGTTGTCACGCGCAGCGGTGCGGCCGCTTCGACGGCGTTTGGGAAGTTTTATGAACTCTCTGCGAACATATCCGTCTGTTCGGAACCAGTCGATTCCATGAGGAAACCAAACCATGTTTGAACTCGCTATGACCCTCGAAAGTGTTGCAACGGTACTTCAGCAGGACGCGGGCGGCCCGGCAATCAGCGCGGAGGCTGCCGCCGCACTCGCAGTCGGACTCGCCGCCTTCGGTGCGGGCTACGCCGAGCGCGGTATCGGTGCGGCTGCGATGGGCGCGATCGCCGAAAACGAGGACCTGTTCGGTCGCGGACTCATCCTTACGGTGCTGCCGGAGACGCTCGTGATCCTGGCGCTGGTCGTCGTCTTCGTCGTCTAAACGCACCCCACTTCTCCAACAATGAGCCTTGATACGGTCGTAGAGGACATCCGAGACGAAGCCCGCGCGCGTGCGGAGGAGATCCGCGCAGAGGGAGACGAGCGCGCCGAGGAGATCGTCGCCGAAGCCGAGCGCGAGGCCGAATCGATCCACGAGGACGCCGAGCGGGAGGTCGAACGGCGGATCGACCAGGAGCGCGAGCAGAAGCTCTCCAGCGCGAAGCTCGAGGCGAAGCAGAAGCGCCTCGAGGCGCGACGGGAGACGCTCGAAGAGGTCCGAAGCGACGTCGAAGACGAGATCGTCGCCATCGACGGCGACGATCGAATGGAGCTGACCCGGGCGGTACTCGACTCGGCAGCCGCCGAGTTCGAGGAAACCGACGGGATCGTCGTCCACGGCCGCGACGACGACGAGGAGCTGCTCGAATCGATCACCGACGAGTACGACGGCTTCGAGGTCGGCGAACCGGTCGACTGCCTCGGTGGCGTCGTCGTCGAGAGCGAGACGTCTCGAGTTCGGGTGAACAACACGTTCGACTCCGTCCTCGAGGACGTCTGGGAGGACAACCTGCGCGAGATCAGCGCACGGCTCTTCGAAGAATGAGCATCAAAACGGAAGAGAGTTCGAACTACGAATACGTCGTCGCGAGAGTTCGTTCCCGCCGTGCGAAGCTGTTCGACGCCGACGACTACCGGAAACTGGTTCGGATGGGGCCGAGCGAGATCGCCCGATTCATGGAGGAGACCGAGTACGAGGCCGAAATGAACGCACTCGGGACTCGCCACGCAGGTGTCGACCTCGTCGAGTACGCGCTCAACCGGAACCTCGCGAAGCATTTCGACGATCTGCTCCGGTTCGCCGACGGCGACCTCTACGATTACATCGCCCGATATCTCCGGAAGTTCGACGCGTGGAACGTCAAGACGGTGATCCGCGGCGTCTACACGGAATCCGACCGTGAGGACATCGAGGACGACCTCATCAGAACCGGCGAGTTCTCCGAGCGACTCCTCGACCGGCTCGTCGAAGCCGGCAGCATCGACGACATCGTCGAGCTGCTCGACGGGACCTTCTTCGCCGATCCGCTCGCCGACGCGTACGACGAGTACGAGTCGACGGAGACGCTCGTGCCGCTGGAGAACGCCGTCGATCGCGCGTTTTACGCGCACCTGCTCGACGACCTCCCGAGGACCGAGCCGGACACGCCGACGGCGCTCTATCGGGAGTTCCTCGAGGCCGAGATCGACTTCCGGAACCTCCGGAACGCGCTGCGGATCGCCCGCAGCGGTGCGGAGATCGATCCCTCGGAGTATTACATCGAGGGGGGACGACTGTTCGGCCCGGAAGAGCTCCGACAGCTGGCGCGCAACGTCGACGAACTCGTCGCGAGGATCCGCGAAAGCAGCTACGGGAGCGATCTCGACGCCGCGTTGGATCACCTCGAAGAGGCCCAGAGCCTCATCGGATTCGAGCACGCCATCGAGGCAGCGCTGTTGGAGTACTCCGAGAAGCTGTCGAACCGATATCCGCTGTCGGTCTGTCCGGTGCTCTCCTACATTCTCGCGAAGGAGCGGGAAGTCGAGAACATCCGAGCGATCGCCCGTGGACGGGAAGCCGGGCTTTCCGTCGAGGAGATCGAAGAGGAACTGGTGGTACAATGAGTCAGGAGATCGCAGTCGTCGGCAGTCCGGATTTTACGACCGGCTTCCGACTGGCCGGCGTCAGGAAGTTCGCGAACGTCCACGATACCGAAAAGGACGACGAACTCGACGACGCCGTCGAGTCGGTTCTCGACGACGAAGAGGTCGGGATCGTCGTCATGCACGACGACGACCTCGAGTATCTCTCGCGTACAGTCCGACAGCGAGTCGAAACGAGCGTAGAGCCCGTCTGTGTCACCCTCGGCGGTGGCACGGGGTCGGGGAACCTGCGCCAGCAGATCAAACGCGCCATCGGCATCGACCTGATGGATGAGTAATATGAGCCAAGCTACCGCAACCGAAACCACGAGTGAGGGCGTCATCGAGAGCGTCAGCGGTCCTGTCGTGACCGCGATCGACCTCGACGCCCGCATGAACGACGTCGTATACGTCGGCGAGGAAGGGCTGATGGGCGAAGTCATCGAAATCGAGAGGAACCTCGTCACCATCCAGGTGTACGAGGAGACCTCCGACGTCGCACCCGGTGAACCCGTAGAAAACACGGGCGAGCCGCTGACCGTCGACCTCGGCCCCGGAATGTTGGACAGTATCTACGACGGCGTCCAGCGTCCGCTCGACGTCCTCGAAGAGCAGATGGGAGCGTTCCTCGACCGCGGCGTCGACGCACCGGGTATCGACCTGGAGAAGACGTGGGAGTTCGACCCCGACGTCGAGGAGGGCGACGAGGTCGAATCCGGCGACGTCGTCGGAATCGTCCCCGAAACCGAGAGCATCGATCACAAGGTACTGGTTCCGCCGGGATACGAGGGCGGCGAGGTCGTCGACGTCAACTCGGGAGCGTTAACCGTCACCGACACGGTCGTCGAACTCGACAACGGCGAAGAGATCCAGATGCGACAGGAGTGGCCGGTTCGGGAACCCCGGCCGACCGTCGAAAAGGAGACGCCGACGACGCCGCTGGTCTCCGGTCAGCGAATTCTCGACGGGCTGTTCCCGATCGCGAAGGGCGGGACAGCCGCCATCCCGGGGCCGTTCGGCTCCGGAAAGACGGTCACGCAACACCAGCTCGCCAAGTGGGCCGACGCGGACATCGTCGTCTACGTCGGCTGCGGCGAGCGCGGCAACGAGATGACCGAAGTGATCGAGGACTTCCCCGAGCTGGAGGACCCCAAGACCGGCAAGCCGCTGATGAGTCGGACGTCGCTGATCGCGAACACGTCGAACATGCCGGTCGCGGCGCGAGAATCCTGCGTCTACACCGGAATCACGATCGCCGAGTACTACCGCGACATGGGGTACGACGTCGCACTGATGGCGGACTCCACCTCCCGGTGGGCAGAGGCCATGCGGGAGATCTCCTCGCGCCTCGAGGAGATGCCCGGCGAGGAGGGTTACCCGGCCTACCTCGCAGCCCGACTCAGCGAGTTCTACGAGCGGGCTGGCAAGTTCAAGAACATCAACGGGACGGAGGGTTCCATCTCCGTCATCGGCGCCGTCTCGCCGCCGGGCGGGGACTTCTCCGAGCCGGTCACCCAGAACACGCTCCGCATCGTGAAGTGTTTCTGGGCGCTGGACGCCGACCTCGCGGAGCGGCGACACTTCCCGTCGATCAACTGGACCGAGTCCTACTCGCTGTACAAGGACCAGCTCGATCCGTGGTGGCGGGAGAACGTCGACGAGGAGTACCCCGAATATCGCCAGTGGGCGGTCGACGTCCTCGACGAGGAGGGTGAGCTTCAGGAGATCGTCCAGCTCGTCGGAAAGGACGCGCTGCCGGAGGACCAGCAGCTGACGCTGGAAGTCGCCCGTTACATCAGGGAAGGGTGGCTCCAGCAGAACGCGTTCCACGACGTCGACACGTACTGTGAACCCGAGAAGACGTATCTGATGCTGACGGCGATCCGGACGTTCAGCGACGAGGCGTTCGCCGCCCTCGAGGCGGGGGTCCCGGTCGAGGAGGCCATCGACATCGAGGCCGCGCCGCGGCTCAACCGGATCAACACCCAGGAGGATTACGAGGCGTACATCCAGGAGCTGAAGGACGACATGACCGAGCAGTTCCGGGAGCTCTACTAACCATGCAAAAAGAATACAAAACGATCACGGAGATCAGCGGTCCGCTGGTGTTCGCCGAGGTCGACGAGCCCGTCGGCTACAACGAGATCGTCGAGATCGAGACGCCGAACGGCGAAGTCCGCCGTGGACAGGTGCTCGAATCGACCTCCGAATACGTCGCGATTCAGGTCTTCGAGGGAACGTCCGGTATCGACCGGAACTCGTCGGTTCGTTTCCTCGGCGAGACGCTGCAGATGCCGCTCACCGAGGACCTGCTCGGACGCGTGATGTCCGGTGCCGGCGATCCGATCGACGGCGGACCCGACATCGAACCCGAGGAGGAGCGGGAGATCGTCGGCGCGGCGATCAACCCGACCGCGCGGGAGTACCCACAGGAGTTCATCCAGACCGGCGTCTCCGCCATCGACGGGATGAACACGCTCATCCGCGGACAGAAGCTGCCGATCTTCTCCGGCTCCGGGCTGCCGCACAACGATCTGGCGCTACAGATCGCGCGGCAGGCGACGGTACCCGAGGAGGACGGCGCCGACGGGGGCGAAACGGAGTTCGCAGTGATCTTCGGCGCGATGGGGATCACCGCCGAGGAGGCCAACGAGTTCATGGACGACTTCGAGCGCACCGGCGCACTGGAGCGATCGGTCGTCTTCATGAACCTCGCGGACGACCCGGCCGTCGAGCGGACGGTGACGCCGCGACTGGTACTGACCACCGCGGAGTATCTCGCTTTCGACAAGGGTTACCACGTACTGGTGATCCTGACGGACATGACCAACTACTGTGAGGCGCTTCGGGAGATCGGTGCCGCCCGCGAAGAAGTCCCCGGTCGCCGTGGCTACCCCGGTTACATGTACACCGACCTCGCAACGCTGTACGAGCGTGCCGGGCGGATCGAAGGGCGCGAGGGATCGGTGACGCAGTTGCCGATCCTCACGATGCCCGGCGACGACGACACCCATCCGATCCCGGACCTCACCGGCTACATCACCGAGGGTCAGATCTACATCGACCGGGACCTCAACAGCCAGGGTATCGAGCCGCCGGTGAACGTCCTTCCGAGCCTCTCGAGGCTGATGGACGACGGTATCGGTGAGGGGTTCACCCGGGAAGATCACGCCGATCTCTCCGATCAGCTCTACGCGGCGTACGCGGAAGGTGAGGACCTCCGCGACCTCGTGAACATCGTCGGTCGGGAAGCGCTGTCGGAGCGGGACAACAAGTATCTCGACTTCGCCGACGACTTCGAATCCGAATTCGTCCAGCAGGGGCACGACACCAACCGAGGAATCGAGGAGACGCTGGACATCGGCTGGGAACTCGTCAGCCAGCTCCCGAAGGAGGAGCTCAACCGGATCGACGAGGAACTCATCGAGAAGTACTACGTCGAAGGCCAGGCCGAACAGGTTACTGCGGACTGAACGTTCCTCTCGCTGCTTTTCGGCGGTCGTCGCGCGCCGGCTACCGTCCCGTGAACTCCGGCTCGTAGTCGTCCTCGGCGAACGCGCGAGCGCCCTCCTTGTGATCCTCCGTCGCCAGCAGCGGCTCGAACACCTTCCGATCGTACTCCCGCCCCTCTCGGAGTCCCGTTTGCGTGGCCATATTGGCCGACTGTTTGATCGTCTGGAGCGCGAGCGGTGGCTTGCTCGCCAGCGTCTCGGCGAACTCGTCGACGGCGTCGTCGAGTTCGTCCTCGTCGTAGGCCGCGTTGACGATCCCCTCCTCGTCGGCGCGAGACGCGGGAATGTGCTCGCCGGTCATGGCGATCTCCTTCGCGACCGACGGGTTCGCGAGCCGGCTGATGAACTGGACGCCGCCGGCGCCGGGGATGATCCCGAGGTCGACCTCGGGGAGGCCGAGTCGGGCGTCCTCGCCGGCGAACCGGAAGTCACACGACATCGCGGTTTCGAGGCCGCCGCCGAGACAGTAGCCGCGGATCTTCGCGATCACGGGCAGCGGATAGTCGATGATGAACTGGTAGTGCGATCTGTCGACCTCCGTCGTCGGCGGACCCTCCTCGAACTCAGTGATGTCCGCGCCGGCACAGAAGTTCCCGCCCTCACCCTCGATGACGACGGTCCGCATGACGATGCCGTCGTCGTTGAGGTCGTTCAGCGTCCGCAGCCCGGCGACGATGTCGCCGCGAAGCTGTGCACTGAGCGCGTTCAGCGCGTCCGGTCGGTTCAGGGTCAGGTAGCCAACCCCGGTCTCCTCGTCGAACTCGACGGTCGTCGTCTCGAATTCTTCGTGCATGTAGCCGCCCGTTCTCGACACATCTACTTGAATACTCGTGAGGAGCGAACCCGCGAGCGCGCGTCGAGACGACTGAAAAGGATTAACCCCATGGGGAAAGAACCGCTCGATAAGAATGTCCAAGGACGTCAAACCGACGCGGAAGAACCTCATGGCGATCGAGGACCGCATCGAACTCTCGGAGCGGGGCCACGACACCTTGGAGAAGAAGCGTGACGGCCTCATCATGGAGTTCATGGACATCCTCGATCAGGCACAGGACGTCCGCTCGGAGCTGGAGTCGAACTACGAGCGGGCCCAGCGAAATATCAACATGGCGCGGGCGATGGAGGGCGACGTCGCCGTCCGCGGCGCCGCGGCCGCCTTAAAAGAGCACCCGGAGATCACGACCCAGTCGAAGAACATCATGGGCGTCGTCGTCCCGCAGATCGAATCCTCCAGAGTCCGGAAATCGCTCGATCAGCGTGGTTACGGACTGGTCGGCACCTCCGCGCGGATCGACGAGGCCGCCGACGCCTACGAGGAACTGCTCGAGAGCGTCATCCTCGCCGCCGAAGTCGAAACGGCGATGAAGAAGATGCTCGGCGAGATCGAGAAGACCAAGCGGCGGGTCAACGCCCTCGAATTCAAGCTTCTGCCCGAACTCCGCGGGGCCCAGGAGTACATCGAGCAGAAACTCGAGGAGCAAGAGCGCGAGGAAATCTTCCGACTCAAGAAGATCAAGGCGAAGAAGGAGGCCGAAGAGGCCGAAGAGGAGGCGGAACTCGAACGCGAACGCGAGGCAGTTCCGGCCGACGACTGACGGATGGAGTGTCCGGAGTGCGGCGTCGAGTTGGTGACGTTCGCTGTCCCGATCGAGTACAGGCGACACGTACCCGAAACCGCCGACGTCGCAGCGATCTGTCCGACGTGCCTCCGCCTCCTAGCGGCGGCCGGGGAGAATCCGAACGCAGCCTTCGACCGGATCGGGGGGTCGTTCCCGGCGACGGATGCGGCGGGCGTTCCGATGGCGATCGCCGTCGGACTGCTCGACTCGCTGGCGCTGCACCGCGATGCGGTCGAGGAACTGCTCGAGGCCGTCGAGGCCGCGGGCGTCGATCCGCTCTTGGTGCTCGATCGGCTCGACGCACAGGGGACCGTCCAGCCGACGTTCGACATCTCGCGACGGCGCCACCAGATCGAACAGCTTCGCTGAACACAGCTT
>SKTU01000014.1 GCA_007122455.1 Haloarculaceae archaeon
CTGGAGTCCTGACGTCGTCCCACGGCCCGACCGACCACAGCTTTGAGTACGGTCGACGTCAACCGTACTACCGGCGATCCACATGGCTCCGACGCTCATCGCCCATCGCGGCTACGCCGGCTCGGCTCCGGAGAACACCGTCGGTGCGGTCGAGGCGGCCGCTGGCGACCCGCGGACCGGCGGGATCGAAATCGACGTACAGCCGTGCCGGGACGGGGAGCCGGTCGTCTTTCACGACTGGCGACTCGATCGGCGCAACGACGGCTCGCAGGGGCTGACTGACGCCGCGGGCGTCGTTCGGGAGACTCCGGTCGAAACTGTCGAGAGCGCGACCGTCCTCGACAGCGGATGGACGGTGCCGCGGCTGGAGTCGCTCTGTGCGGCGCTCCCGACGGAGACGTTTCTGACGGTCGAACTGAAGGTGCCCGACCGCGGGGAAATCCGCCGCGAGTTCGGGCTTTCGGAGGCCGAACGGCACGATCAGCGGCGACAGTGGGCACCGTTTCTGACCCGCGTCGAGGCGATCCTCGAACGGTTCGATCTCGACGTGCGGTTCGGCTCCTTCTGTGAGGCCGCCGTCGCCGAGGCTGCCGCCCGTGGGCACGAAACGGCGCCGATCTGTGCGGCCGACGACGTCGAGGCGGCGATCGACTTCGCCGACGACGCCGGTTGCGCGGCGGTCCACATGGATCTGGAGTCGATCGACGGCGGAGGCGGAGAGTTCGACGCCGTGTCGGCCTGTCGACGATCGGGGCTGGAGGTCGTCGGCTGGACCGCCCGGACGTGGCACGACGCGGCGCGAATGGTCGATGCGGGCGTCGACGGAGTGACGGCCGATTACCCGTCGCTTTTGGACGCGCCCCGGCGCTCGACCGAGAGCGCCTCGGGGAGCGGCGGTCCGCGACGGTAGGGGTCGCGGTCGAAGGCGCGCAGACGGCCGACGAATCGTCCGTCGTCGACCGATAGCCGGAGCACGACGCCCTCAGCAGTGACGACCGCGTACGGCGCACTCGGGACGGGAGCGGCTGCCGGGGACTCCCCGGCCGTCGCGACGGCGTCGACGAACGAATCGAGGAGCAACTCGAGTAGGCCGGTCGCTCGAAGCCGGCGCTCGTAGGGCGCGGCGACGGCGGCCCGGTCGATCGTCGTCGGCCCGTCCCACGTCGCGACGACGTGGTCGGCACAGGCGAGCGCCGCCTCGAAGACGGGAGCGTGCGCGGTGAGCAGCCGATCGCGGACGGCAGTCGCCGTCATCGGGTCGACTCTTCGAGTTCTCTGGTCGAGCGGACGAGCGTCGAGAAATCCGTCTCGGAGACGTTGCCGTTCTCGAGCGCTCGAAGCCATCCGCCGCGGACCTCCCACTCGCCGACGAAGGCCCCGTCGAGGCTGAACACCCACGCGTGGACGTCAGTTGGCTCCCATCCCGCTTCGTGGGCGTCGATCAGCTCCGAGCAGACGCGGCCGAGTTGGGGGTCCGGAATCCCGTCCACGGCGGTCTCGTACTCGATGTGGAGCGTCTCCCTCTCGTGAGCCGACCGCTCGAGGTAGATCCCGTGAGACATGAGATACGTTTCCAACCGATCGACCAGCGCCGCGTCGTCCATACCGGTCGTTCGGTCCCGGACACTGATAGCTTTCGGCTACAGCAGCCGTTCGACGTGGTCCTCGTAGGCGTCCGGGACCAGCGCCGACAGCGCGTCCGGATCGGTTTCGCCGTTCGCGTTGACGAGATACGCCGTACCGCGACGCTCCCCGTAGACCCGCTGAAAGTCGTAGACGAAGCCGTAGACGGATTCGTCGGCCGGAACGTCGTCGCTGTCGAGCAGGAACTCGATCTGCCGGTCGACGTTGTACTCGACGAGCTGATCGACGAGACTGGTCTCGCGATTCGGATCGACCCGATCGTCCGCGAGCCCGGCCTCGACGACGGGAACCAGCAGCTCGATCCACTTGACGACTCCCGGCGGGCCGTCGATTTCACCCCGGTCGACGGCGTCGACTGCGGCCGCCACCGCGCCGCAACCGGTGTGGCCGACGACGACCGTCGTCGACGTCTCGGTGTACGCCATCGGGTAGACGACGCTCCCATCGACGATCAGTTCGCCGTCGTGGCTATCCCACACCTGGTTGCCGATCGTGCTCGGAGAGAAGAGCCAGCCCGCCTCGTCGACGCTCCACATCCCTTCCTGGGAGACTCGCGAATCCGAACAGCAGACCGAGACCACCGCTGGTCGTTGACTCCGCTCGACGCTCGAGAAGTGATCGTCCGGTAGCGAATCTGCGTGACGCGCATTGCGTTCGAGAAGCTGCCGTAGCGTCGCTCCGGGCATACGGATTCCTGTCGTCGCGGGCGCTTGTAGTTTCTCGTCGGCTCGCGGTTCGGTCGCCTCGCGTCGCCGTCCGGGTCAGTTCGCTAGCGCCACGCTGTGGGGTCCAGCCGTGGTGGAATAGTTACATAATTTACATCACTTATTTAAAATTAAAGTATCTATGGTTTATTTATACGTACTGGATGCCGAACTCCAGCTCGGCTGCACAGGAGGTGAGGGGAGAACTCTACGAGATCGTCCGAAGGAACGCTCCGTTCGAAGAGAAGGCACGTGAGGCGCTCGAACTCGGCGAGCGGTATCTCGGTGCGGAGAACGGGCATCTCACGCGGATCGATCAGGAAACCGACCACTGGGAGGCGATGGCCAGTACGGACTCGGCGACGGGACGGTTCCCTCCGGGATTGGAACTCGACCTCGAAACGACGTACTGCCGCCGGACGCTCGCGGCGAACGCTCAGATCGCGCTCCACGATGCACCGAGTCAGGGATGGGCCGACGACCCGGCCTTCGAGGCACACGGGCTCCACTGCTACCACGGAACGACGCTCGTCGTCGACGGGGAGCCGTACGGGACGGTCTGTTTCGTCGCCGAAGCCCCGCGAACTGAGCCGTTCAGCGACGGCGAAACGATGTTTGCCGAGCTCATCACCCGGTTGCTCGAGCGCGAACTCGAACGCGAGCAGCACCAGGCCGAACTCACGAGACAAGCCAATCTCGCGACCGTACTCAACCGGGTACTTCGACACAACCTTCGGAACGACATGTCCGTCATTCGGGGGTACACGCAGATCATGGCCGACGAGTTGGGGGATGCCCGATACAGCGAGCCGGCGATCCGAAACATCGACAATCTCATCGAACTGGGTCGAAAGGCCCGCAAGCTGGATCGGATCGTCGCCGCCGAGTTCGATCGCGAGCCCACGGCGATCGTGACACTCGTAGAGAGGGTCGTCGAGGCGATCGCTCGGGAGTACCCCTCAGCGTCGGTCTCCGTCGAGTACGACGACCCGGTTACCGCCGCCGTGCTGCCGAGCTTCGAGCGGTCCGTCGAGGAACTGGTCGAGAACGCGGTAAAGCACAGCGGCGAGAACGCGACCGTCACGATCACCGTCGAAACCGTCCCGAACGCCGTCGAGATTCGGATTGCGGACGATGGACCGGGACTGGCCGAGCACGAAGCTGACGTGCTCGAAACCGGGGCTGAGACGCCGCTCACGCACGGAAGCGGATTGGGGCTGTGGCTCGCCCACTGGATCGTGACCAGCCACGACGGTTCCGTCGACGCAACCGCCACGGAGGACGGAACGACGATGACGATTACAGTCCCGCGAAAGTCCTCCACGAGCGCTCGGGAACAGCTAACCGAACTCACGCGGGCACGCGACCAGTATCAGGCCGCCTTCGAGGAGGCGTCCGAGGCGATGATCATCCTCAACGACGACGCCCGAATCGTGGACGCCAACTCGGCAGCATCCAGCGTCTGCGGGTTGGAGCGTCGGGCGTTGCTCGGACGGTCGGTTTCGGAATTCCTGGCGGGCGAGTTCGATTTCGAGGCCGCGTGGTGTGCGTTCCGGAACGCCGGCTTCGAACGCGGCCACGTCACGGTCGTGGGCGACGACGTGGAACGCCTCGTCGAATACGCCGCGACGGCCGACATCGTTCCCGGTCAACACCTCGTCATCGGTCGGGGCGTCTCCGACCGATCCAGGTAATTCGTGCCGCAGCCCCGGCACGGCGCGGATCCCTGTTGGTAAGCTGTTGGCGCTGCGTACGCGCGTTTGTAACTCTCCATCACCGGGTGAGTCACCTCCGCAGAGACGGGAGCCATGTGTGATTATCCGGGTGATGCTAGTTATTTATGGTATTAAATACAATCATAAATCATGCAGATTATTTTGAACGAGTTCACGAAGACGGTTCACAAGCGCAAATTAGGATCATCAGACCGACATACCGTGTGTGGTGTCACGCGGCTCCTCGCTCCCGACAAATTTCAGCCGATCTCCATCGAGCTCGCGGCGGTCGAGTACAACGCCAACAAATGCGGTCGATGCTTCGATGGCGAAGGTGGCTACTGAGTGGCGGCTCGTCTTCTGGTTGACGATTCAGACGACATTCGAGGCGGAACCCCACGACTTCCGTCGTGGGTAGCTTACGAGTCGTACTCCTCTGGGGACTCCTCTGTCGCGTCCACAGTACCGTCGCCTCCGACGGTGACTTCGGGGTCGTCCTCGGAGCCGTCCCCGCCGTCGTTCGTGCCGGTGGATCGGCTGCGTCCGCTGGCGAGAACGTCGAACTTCTCGACGACCTCGCCGTCGACGCGAAGCTCGTACGTGCCACTCGCTCGGTAGTAGTGTTCGACTACGTGTGTCTCGACGTCACCGGGTTCGAGCGCCCCGGACCGCACC
>SKTU01000149.1 GCA_007122455.1 Haloarculaceae archaeon
CACCGAGGCTTATGACACTTACGTCCAACCCTGTTGTTCCGAGTTCAGTATACTCCATCCCTTGAATATCGACGTTCTCTTTGTTATTTCCTTCTCCTGCTGCTCTGGCACGGCTAACTTAGCGAAACGGTCGGGAGGGTTCGGCTCCTCTCGGAGGTGATCAACATGAACCTTCCCGAGTCGGCAGAGATGCTGGAGGAGATTGTAGTTTTTCGAGCGTGAGCGGACGGTCGCCCGTCTGTCGAACTGGCAACCCTGTTGTACAACCACGGTGTGAGTCTTCGCAAGGTTAAGCGAGTGCTCGGTTGGCTTGGCGTCGATTTGCGGTCATCGAGGAATTTCTCGGCGAACTACCATTCTTCGGACTGCTTCGAAGACGAGGACGGCAACCGTCCCGATTTCAAGACGACCGACGCGACCGCCTACCCAATAAAAGACGAAATCGACGATGAGTAAGATCAATGCAATAAACGTTGATGTAGTATCGGATCAAACACTCTAGATCAAATCATGAAGACCGAATATAACGGGATCACGTTCGAACGACCGGGCCACGCAACCGTCCGCATCGAAAGCACCGACGGAACTGTTATTTACATCGATCCGTGGAGTGAGGTGATCGACGATGCCCCCGGCGATGCTGATTTCGTGTTCGTAACCCATGATGACCGTGACCACTACGATCCCGAGGCAATACGGGCCGTATCCTCTGAACGGACGATTGTAGCTGCATATGAAGAAGTCGATACAAGCGATGTATCACAGGACGTGACGCCGCTTCCGTACGATGGAGCGGCCACAGTCGGTGAAATCGAGGTGCGGACAGTCCCCGCATATAATCGCCCAGACGGTGAACACCTGCAGGATAACGGAGAACCGTTCCACGCGAAAGGTGAGGTTATTGGGCTGATTCTTCTGATCGACGGGACCTCAATCTACGTGCCGAGCGATACTGATTTCCTCGACGAACATCGGAACATCGACGCAGACGTTGTCATACCACCGATCGGAGGGTCCTACACCATGGATCGTCACGAAGCGGCCGAGATGATCGAGAGTATAGGTCCCGACCTCGTATTGCCAGTTCATTACAATACGGATGCGGTCCCTGGACTCGATACTGATGCAAAGACATTCAAGAAGGAAATAGAAGCCAAAGGACCTCGGGTTGTTCTTTTCTGATTGAACTTACGCTTGTCCCCTTCACGAAATCACTGTGGCGACCACAGTGTCACTATTCGTTGCTCTATCGCCGTGAGTACGGTTGAGTATACTTCGAGTGGATGGAGTGACAAGAGTTCGAGGTCAGTGACTTCGGTGGCGGATGGTGGCTCATGAAAGTGCAATCGGGTGTTGTGCGTGTTCGGGTGCCGGTCCCAGCGGCACTCCCAGAGCTCTCCATCCTCGTGTTCTTCGACGTAGTGGACCGAGAAATCACCTGTTGTGAACCACCGAATGTCGAGTCGGGCCGCTGTCACCGAGTCCGGGTATCGTCCAGCGTCGAACAGTCCATGAAGCAGTCGAGGTTCGTACGAATCCGGGCCGAATGCGGTCTCGGCGACGAGTGAATCTGACGTAAGATGTCGCTTCAGCAGGCGCAGCGTCTGTCGATCCGGTGGACCTGTCGAGTGAGGCGCTGAATCTTCCGGTGGCGGGCTCATTTACGCTGGAATCAGATGCCCGTCGTTCTGGGAGATCTGGCGAGCAAGTTCGTACAGTCGGATATCTCGAATCACACCCTGCCACTCGCTGACTGCGGTCATTCGCTCGTGAATGGTTTCGTGGTCACCGCGGTCGAACACGGAGATATCCGTTGGGTCTGTCGTCCCGAACTGTGCTTCATATTCCGTCCGCCGCGACTCAAGCGACTCCACGCGATCAATGATCTCTTCGACTGAGAGTTCGGTTGCGATCCGACTGGCGTCCTGCCACTCGAGATACCCCTCGTTTCGTTCGTATGTCGGTGGACGGCTGTCTCTATCGACTCGGACGATACCCATCTCCACCAAGCGGTCGAGATGCTTTTTGGCGGCGTTTGGAGAGCAGTCCGCAAGCTCAGCGATTTCGGTGTACGCAGTCGGAGACGTAATCCCGAGGATGACGTCGTAGACACGACCAAACGTGTCTGTTCCCGTCTGCCACCGTCGCTGGGTTTCGTCGGACTCGGGAGCCGGATCGAACTCGGTCATACCTATCTGTAAGTGGCTTTCATCAATATATCTTCTGTCTCTTCAAATATATGCAAGTATATTGGGTTGGCTCTCTACGAACGTGAACGTATCACGCTTGGCGACGCTGCACGACTTGCTGATGCCGACCGCTGGACGATGCGTGATATCCTCCGTGAACACGGCGTTGAACTCCGACTCGGTCTCGTTGACGAGGACGACGCAGCCTACGAGGCAGAGGCAGCGAGCGATCTCAGGTTCAGTGATGAGGACTCGGACGATGAAGAGTCGCGTGCGAAATGACAGATGGCAGTATTCCAGCGAACCCAAGCGTTCCCAACACGACTGTCCTTTCGAACTTCGCGTACATCGATCAGCTGTGGGTGATTGCAGGGCTCTCTGGTATCTGTACGGTTCCGGTCGTTTACGAGGAACTCGAAAACGCCGTTGATGACCACCCGTATCTCCAGTCAGCACTCGACATACTCGGCGACGAGATTCCAGTCACAACGGTGTCGGAAACAGTCGCAAATAGAGACGCGGTTGTTAGTGGCCATCTCGATTCGGGTGAAGTACGAGCGTTTGCACTCGCAGATTCCCACGGCGCCGACTGCTTACCGACGACGGGGATGCTCGGTCATTCGCGAAAGCTCAAGGCGTGACCGTTGTCGGGTCGGTCGGCATCCTGTTAGCTTCACTTGACGCTGGCAAGATCGACGAATCAACCGCTAATGAGTGGCTGTCGACGCCCTCGAAGACGGCACCGGGACGTGGGATGCTGTCCGCGCGCTCCGCGACCGGGCGCTCGTGGTCGGTCTCTGCTATACCGGAATCCGCGCTGGCGAGCTGCTCGATCGCCCCGACGACGATCGCCGCAACGGCATCCGGTGGCGTGATGTCGATCTCGAGGACGGCCGTGTGACGGTCCTCTCGAAGAAACAGCGGTGGGATGATCGCTCACGTCCTGAACAGACGATCCACGCGCTGCGAATGCTCGAACGCGTCATCGATCCAGCCGACAACTGGCCTGTCTTCCCGACGCTCTCGCCGGAGAAACTCTTCTTACCGCTTCGAGCTGCGCTCGCCGATGATGGATACTCCGACGTCGAGATAGACGAATATCTCTCGAAAGATCGGCTCTGTCGACTCTATTCGACGTACGAACTGACGCCCGATCCACTCCAGACGTCTGGTGGTTGATCGGTGATGAAACGACTCACTGAGGCTGCCGAGATCGATCTATAGCAGGGCACCTATCTGCAGCCCCACGGCGGCCGACGCGGAGCCGGCGAAGTGATGGTCCGAACCCACGATACGCGGCCGCAGCGAGACTTCTCGACAACACCGAGGAGATGGTTCAGGAACGCTACTCCCATATCGAAGCAGGCGAACTCGCCGTCCTTGCCACCGTCGACCGAGATAACAAAACAGGTTACTCGAGCGGAACCT
Source organism: Haloarculaceae archaeon (assembly GCA_007122455.1). Lineage (GTDB taxonomy): Archaea > Halobacteriota > Halobacteria > Halobacteriales > Haloarculaceae > Natronomonas. The sequence goes on from SKTU01000149.1 coordinate 3,618, forward strand.
CGACAAGCGACATTACATCGTTCGTGAGCGCATCCCGCAACGCTTCCTCGAGTTCGTCCCATTCTTTGGGGCGATACCCCTCGATACCGAAGCTCTCGGCGAGCGTCATAAAGTCGGGATTCGTGAGTCCCGTTCCGAACGACTCGCCGCGGTGGGCCTGCTGCTTCTCGGAGATCAGTCCGTAATCGTCGTCGACGAACAGCAGGATCGTATAGCCACATCCCACCCTCGTCGCGGTTTCGATCTCGGCACCGTTCATCAGAAACCCGCCGTCGCCGGTCGCCGCGACGACCGCCGTGTCGGTCGCGAGATCGGCGGCGATCCCTCCCGGAACCGAGATGCCCATCGACGCCAGCCCGTTCGAGATGATACACGTGTTGGGTTCGTAGGTGAGGAAGTTCTGTGCGATCCGCATCTTGTGGCTCCCGACGTCGGAAATCAGGACGTCCGCAGCGTCCATGACATCCCGTAAAACGGGCAGAACCGTCCGTACGGTGAACGGATCATCCTCCGACGGGTCGGCTGCGACATCAGCAAGGATGTGATCCCTGAGATCGCCGTACCATGTCTCGTCGAACTGCGTCTCGTTTTCGTCCACCCGCTCGGTAAGCTTCGCGAGTGCCGTCGAGAGATCACAGACGAGTTCGAGGTTTGGGTTGTACGCCTCGTACACCTCTGCTGGCTCGCTGTCGATGTGCACGATGATTGTGTCCGTCCCCTTGTTCCAACCGGCCGGGTCGTGTTCGGCGATGTCGTATCCGACGGTGAGGATGAGGTCGGCCATCTCGATCGCATCCGATGCCTCCTGATGGTCACCGGAATCCAGGGTCAACAGCGACTGTGGCGAGCGATCCGAGATCGCCCCCTTCCCCATATACGTCGACGCGACGGGGATGTCGGTCGTCTCGACGAACTCGCGGAGTCGCGCCGTGGCGTCCGTCCGTACCGCTCCGTTCCCCGCGATAATCAGCGGCCGGTCGGCTTCTTCGAGGAACGCCTGGACTCGTTGGAGCAGTTCCGAGTCCGGGGATGCGAGTCGGACACGCTCACGAGGGTCCATCGGAGTGGCGTCGGCCTCCGAGCCGGCGACGTCTTCGGGGAATTCGAGATGAGTCGCGCCGGGTTTCTCGTATTCGGCAACCTTGAACGCCTTCCGGACGGATTCGCTGATGATGTCGGGATCGTTGAGCTGCGTGTTCCACTTCGTGATCGGTCCGAACATGCCGACGATGTCGAGTGCCTGGTGGCTCTCCTTGTGCAGGCGCTCCAATCCACCCTGTCCCGTGATCGCGACGAGAGGTGCTTTGTCCAGGTTCGCGTCCGCGACACCCGTGATGAGATTCGTCGCACCGGGACCGAGCGTCCCGAGACAGACGCCCGCGTCGCCCGTGAGTCGCCCGTGAACGTTGGCCATGAACGCGGCTCCCTGCTCGTGGCGAACCGGGACGAACGCAATTTCCGAGTCCCGAAGCGAGAAGAGTAGATCTTCGGTCTCTTCGCCGGGAACACCGAACACGTGCTCGACGCCTTCGCTCTCGAGACAGCGCACGAGCAGATCCGATGCGTTCATTCGGTCGGTACCTCGTCTTCGTCATTCGTCTCTGGCTGCTGGCGCCAGACGGTCTTGCGATTGACGAACTCCTTGATCCCGGCTTCCGAGAGCTCACGGCCGTAGCCGGATTCTTTCACACCACCGAACGGGACGCGCGGATCAGACTTCACCAGTTCGTTGATGTATACACAGCCAGCGTCGATACGGCTGGCCACCCGCTCGCCGCGCTCGAGGTCGTCCGTCCAGATGCTGGCTCCGAGACCGAACTCCGTGTCGTTCGCTTTCTCGACGGCGGTCTCCTCGTCGGGGACTCGGTAGACGGCTGCTACGGGGCCGAACACCTCCTCGGCGTCGACTGGACACCCCCGTGGAACGTCCGCGAGCACCGTTGGCGGATAGTACGCCCCGTCGCGGTCGAGCGGCTCACCGCCGGTGAGCACCGTCGCACCGGCGTCGACGCTCTCGGTCACCTGTTCGTGAATCCCTTCCATGAGGTCCTGGCGTGCCTGCGGTCCGACGTCCGTGTCGTGGTCCATCGGGTCGCCAACAGTGAACGACTCGACTTCCGCGACGAACCGCTCGATGAACGCCTCGTAAACGGCGTCGTGGACGACGAACCGCTTGGCAGCGATACACGATTGACCACCGTTCAGGTTACGTGCCCAGGCAGCGGTCGTCGCGGCAGCTTCGACGTCAGCGTCATCGAGGACGACGTACGGATCGCTCCCGCCGAGTTCGAGAACGGTCTTCTTGAGGTTCTCGCCGGCCGTGCCAGCGACCGCTTGTCCCGCCGGGCCGCTCCCAGTCAGCGTCGCCGCTTTGACGCGCGGATCCGAGAGGACCGCGTCGACGCGATCTGATGAGATCAGCAGCGTCTGGAACGTACCGTCGGGAAACCCGGCGTCGCGGAACACGTCCTCGATAGCGAGTGCACACTCCGGCACGTTCGAGGCGTGTTTGAGGAGCCCGACGTTCCCCGCCGCTACGTAGGGGGCTGCGAATCGAAACACCTGCCAGAACGGGAAGTTCCACGGCATGATTGCGAGTACGGGCCCAAGCGGTTCGTGGACCGTCTTCACGGTCGAACCCGGCGGACTCGGATGCTGTTCGTCCTGTAGATAGCGTCCCGCGTGCTCAGCGTAGTAATCACAGACCCACGCGCACTTTTCGACCTCCGCCTCGGCCTGGGCGATCGGCTTGCCCATCTCACGAGTCATCAGTTCCGCGTAGTCGGTCATCCGGTCACGAAGCAACGTAGCCACCTCCGCGAGTGTCGTTTCGCGCTCCGCCACGGACCAGTCTCTGAACGTTTCGAACGTCGATTCGGCCCTCGAAAGCCGCTCTTCGACCTGCCCGTCGTCGTGTTCGTCGTACGTTTCGATCGTCTCTCCGGTCGCAGGATTGATTCGTTCCATTGGTGTGTCAGCTCTGTGTTGTCGTTTTCTTCCGAGTGGTTACCGAGTGACCGTCTCTGGTACCCTTCTACGCAGAACACGCATCCCACAGATCGACGGGCGAGTCTCACTACGTTCTGGGGCCGTCCGTCGCCACCTCGATTCCTCGGCGCTCGGCAAACCCGTTATGTAGCTGCTCTCCCGGCCTTTCACGCGAAGCCACCTCCGTCCAGTATCAGTCAGTGTCTGTTACAGCCACTCACACTACGTCGCGAACTCACTTGAATACCGGCGCTACTATCCCCGATGGTGGTGTGAATGGCATCGGGAACTAATCCCGGGGTCCACGTCTGCTCTGTCTTGGTGAGATTCAGTCGTGAGCGCGGCCGGTTCGCTCTTCGATAATTCGTTCCTGCATCTCACCGATCCTGATGAAATGACAGAGTGGATTTCCGGGGTATACGACTGGATTTTCGAGCACACCGACGAGAAGCCCCGTAAACGGTGCCTTCACCGTCGTCTCATCGCTTTTAAACGGATTTGTAATCCGGCAGATCGTCTCGCCTTCGTGAACTAATTCTCCCCGTTCGTAGTGCATTTCGACGATCCCACCAGCGTCAGCCCGGAGCCACGTTTTGTCGTTCCAGCCCTCGATAACTGTGCGCCACCCTGGCCACCGAACGGTTTCCTGCTGATAGATGCCATACTCGGCGAACACACTCCGAACTCCATCAAGCGCGTGATCGATTAATTCTCGCTCGAAGCGATGTGCCTTGCCCATTTCGGGGGTGATCGTCGGAACGCCGTCGTCTGTCGCTTCCCGACGGAGCATCCCCTCCGAACCTTTGCCAGCCATAATGAGATTCGTTCCGAACGCGCGAGCGAGTCGCGCAGCTCCCTTATTGTCCATGTCAGCACGGACGTGGAGCATGTTCGCCCGCCCACGGGTCGACGATGTCCATCGAAACGACAACGGTCAGGCTGGCGAGTCGGCGTGTGAGCGCAGCACCGTGTGCCCACGGACAGTTCCGCGCGATGTAGAGGTGGTATCGCCCAGTTGCCGGCTGGAATTTGCTATCCGGGGCGTCCCGAATCCAATCACGGAACGAGGTTTCAGCCCTATCGAACGAGCCACTTTCGTCAGTATACGGTTCGATATCCGTCTTCCAGTCCCCGTCGACGAACATATTCCGGCCCATAGTACGGTGGAGGGGCTTTCCGCATACGATCCTGCCGGCCAGTCGTGCTCATCAAGCACAACCGGTGCGTGTCGTGATTGTGAACCAGTCAGATGAATTCGGAGTTCTGCGGGCCGTTCGTAATGTGGACCTCGAACGGCTGTGTACTGATATCGTCCTGTTCGACGAGGTGCCAGTAGGTCTCGGCCATCTCGTCGGGATCGAGGAACGTCTCGTCGTCGCTGTCAGAGAACCGCTCACGGACGTCCAACGTGTCGATCTCCCCGTCGATGCCTTCGCGCGGTTACGCCGCTCGAACGGCCCGAGACGGCTTTGCCGCCTCGCTGACGACGTGCGCGACGTGAATGTCCTCGGGGCCGATCTTGGGCCAATCCATCGCCATCCCGTGGGCGGCAAACTTCGCAGCCGTGAACCCGATCGCGCCGCCGAGGCACCGTACTGTAGAGGTCACGCCCGTGAAAATAACCGTCCTACCGCCCGTTTCGAGCATATCTCCGACCGCTTACTGCGAACAGACGAACTCGCTGCGACCGTTGACCGCCCACGCCCGTTCGAATTCCTCGACGCTCACGTCCATGAGGCCCTTCTAGGAGGCGGCACTGGCATAATTCACGAGGACATCGACCGAACCGAACGCTTCTCGGATTGTCTCGAACCTCTGCCGTATTTGACCAACGTCTGTAAAATCAGTCTGAACGACACTGGGCGCACCATTCGATTTTCCAGGATCACTGAAAATAAGATGTAGAAGGGTTGAGGAGAAGGTATTTTGTACTTCGAGCAGAGGGTGAGTTGTGGAAGGGTCGTCTGGGAGAGAACTGTCCGAGGAACAATTATTTAGGGGTTACACGGGACGGCTGTTTCTCGGGATTTCGCTCGGGTTGTGCCTGCTGGTATTCGGTCGACAGCTACTTCCACCACTGCTCCCGACGATCATCGCCGATCTCTCTATCACACCATTCCAGGCCGGAGCCGCAGTCACCGTGTTAGGAGCGACTCGGGCAGTAAATCAGTACCTTGGTGGTCGATTCGCCGACGCGCTCTCACGGAAAACTGTGCTCGTTGGGAGCCTACTGGTCCTGGTTGTGGGATTCGTTTTGCTGAGCATGGCGTTCGCGTACACGTTTTTCGTCTTCGCGGTTGTCATCGTCGGAGTCGGTGCCGGCGCGTACAACGTATCCACCCGAACGATAGCCGCGGATCTCTACGTCGCAAAACGTGGGCGAGCGTTCGGAATCCAATCCGCATTAATCAATATAGCCGGCGTCGGAGCGGCAGGAGGAGCAGCTCTCGTCCTCGCTGTCGCGACCTGGCGCAGCGGCTTCCTTCCGATCGCGGCGATGATGTTACTCGTCGCCGTCGTATTCCACTTCCGGCAGCGTGGTCAGTACGTGGTCAGGCGCGTTGAGCTCGAGATTACCGACACCATACGGAGGCTGTTCGGCCACGAAGCGACCCGTCTGGTTATCATCGCGATCGTGTTGTTCACCTTCGCGTGGCAAGGGATGATTACGTTTTTACCGGCATTTCTCCAGTCCGAACGAGGCTTCTCGCCAGCGCTTGCCAGCGCCGGATTCGGTCTCATCTATGTCATCGGTGTGGGGGCCGCACCGGTAGCTGGTGCCGTTTCTGATCGATTCGGAAAGGTTCAGATCGCCGCGGGAGCGCTGCTCTGTGCTATCGGCGGCATAACTGCGTTGCTCGTGGCCAACTCGACGCTGTTGATCGGCGGAAGCATCGTCTTTCTCGCAATAGGATTTCTGTCATTCAGCCCGGTTATCCTGGCGTACCTGATGGATACGTTCGCAGACGGGTCCATGGCCGGTGATCTTGGTGCCACCAAAAGCATCTACGGCGTGATCGGCAGTCTGGGTCCGACCTATGTCGGATTAATCGCTGGATTGTGGAGCTACTCGGTAGCGTTTATCGGGCTAATAGGTTGTCTCGTTTTGAGTTTGCTACTGGTTGTAGCGGTGGAATATACGACGTGAACCGCCCGATCTTCACTATCTGTGGACGATGTTTCGAACGACTACCGGCGAGGTTCTCGAAGGACTGTACGAAGGGGGACGAAAGGCTTGCCGTGTGGCCGTGCTACCGTACGAATACGGCGAAAGCCAAAACCAGATCAGTGATATCGATCCCGAATAGCGAATTCACGATATCGACGACGGTAAACGACCCGAAATCTGGACCGACCTCGTCGAACCTCGATCGATTACGCACGCCGATTGATCTCTCGAGATAGCGATATCGAAACCGTGTCCGCACCTCACTCTGTTTCCGGGATTCTGCTCCGCACCGAATACCGCTCGACTTATCATGCAAACAGTTAACGTGTCGCGTGGGCGAACTCCGAGATACAGAACCGAAGCGACGCGTGCCACGAAGGACGTTCAAAAGCGAAGGAGACAGCCATGCCGGAAGAAATCGACGATTTGACCGCTCTCGAGCCGTTCGAAATCCGCAAGCGGGCCGAGGAGACGGACGGCGAGTTCGTGCGCGTCGAAGTGACGCTGCATCCGTTTCCCGACGGCAAACCGACCGAGAGCGACCTCACTCACCGACGCTGGATCGTGGACGGCATCGGGGAACATTTCCATCCCAGACAGGAGGAGTCCTTCCACGTGCGGGCGGGCGAACTCCACGTCGTTCAGGAGCGGACGGAACGGACGCTGACCGCGGGCGAGGAGATCGCGCTTCCGGCGAACGTCTCACACAGCCACTGGAATCCCGCCGACCGACCCGCACGCGTGGCGGTCGAACATCGACCGGCGTGTCAGTCGGACAAACTGCTCGAAACGCTGTACGTGCTCGCCCAGGCCGGCAGGACCGACGAGGCTGGCGTCCCGAACGTCCTGCAGTCGATGGTGCTGCAGAAAGCCTACGCCGACCACGCCTATCGCGCAGATCGCCCTGTGAGCGCCCAGAAGGCTCTCGCGACGCTCCTCGCTCCGATCGGACGATTGGCGGGATACGAATCGGTACACTCGGTCGAGGAGATCGAAGCGCTCGAACGACGAAACGATCGCTAACCGTCCTTTTTATACCACGTCGAGGAGTGTCAACCCCCGTGGAACTGAACGACTGAAAGAACGACCGCGCCCGAGAGAGCGTCTCACCCCGACCGCTTCGGGATGACGATCACCGGGACGGAGCTGTGCCGCAGGATCGAATCCGTCGTGCTCCCGAGCAGGATCCGAATGTTGGCCGATCGACCGCGTCGGCCGACCACGATCGCGTCGACGTCGTTGTCCTCGGCGTACGTCAGCACCTCGTCGAACGGCTGCCCTTCGAGGATCGCCGTCTCCAGTTCGACGCCGTGCTCCGCTGCGAGCTCGGTGATCGCGTCGATGGCACGCTCGCCCTGGGCGTGAAGCTCCGATCGGAGCGTTTCCACGTCGACTGCGCCGCGGAAGCCGGGGGGATCGGTGTCCATCACGAAGACCGCGTGCAGCGTCGCGTCGTGACGCCTCGCGAGATCGCAGGCGTACGCCGCGGCGTCGATCGACTGCTCGCTGCCGTCCGTCGCGATCAGGACGCGGTCGTGATCCATACGCGTGGTACTCACTCCACCGGCGAAAGCGTACCGACGCTCCCGGGAGGTCGACGCCGACCCCGTCCGGAGAAAACCTTTTGGGTGCGGTTCCGAAACGTTCCTCAGTAATGCAATCCACTCGTCTCGACGCGCACTCGCCACCCGGGGGCGACCGATGACCATCCGGGAGCGGGACGACGTCGACGAATCCGAGGTGGCGAAGCGCGAGCTGACGCTCGAAGGGACGAAGCTCTTCCCACGGGCGTTCACCGAGATGCCGGAGATCGTTCGCGGGGACGGCGCCTACGTTTACGACTCGAACGGCAACGAGTATTTCGACGCCATCGCCGGAAACCAATGCTCCAACATCGGCCACGGCGTGAGCGAGATCGCGGAGGCGGCGCGCGAACAGATCTCCCGGCTCGAGTACACCTCCAGCGTCCTCTTCGTCAACGACAGGAGTCAGGAGTTCGCCGAGAAGATGGCCCGCTTTCTCCCTGACGGCTTCGAGCACACCTGGATGGTCTCCGGAGGATCCGAGGCGAACGAATCGGCCATAAAGATGGCGCGGGAGTACCACCGCGAAACGGGAAACCCGGAGAAACACGTCGTCGTGGGGCGTCAGCTGTCGTACCACGGGAACACGCTCGGAACGCTCCAGTCGGCCGGAATGCCCGCCCGGCGCGAACCGTTCGTCCCGATGTTAAAGGGGTGGCCGACGGCGCCGGCCGCCTACCCGTACCGCTGTCGGTACTGCGGCGACGAGGACGAATGCGCCGAACGCGGCGCCGAGTGCGCCAAACGGCTCGAGGAACGCATCCGCGACGTCGGCCCGGAGTACGTTTCGGCCTTCATCGCCGAACCGATCGTCGGCGCGGCGAACGCCGCAGCCGTCCCCGGGGACGACTACTTTCGGATCGTGCGCGAGATCTGCGACGAATACGACGTCCTGTGGATCGCCGACGAAGTCATGTCGGGGATGGGTCGCACGGGCGAGAGCTTCGCCGTCGAACACTGGGACGTCGCGCCGGATATCATCACCTCTGCGAAGGGAATGGGCGCGGGGTACACGCCGATCGGCGGCACGATGCCTCGAGAACACGTCGCGAAGGTGTTCGCCGAGAAGGAGGACGGCTTCTCACACGGCCACACCTACTCGTTCAACCCCACAAGTAGCGCAATCGCGAGCGCCGTGCTCGACTACATGGCGGAACACGACGTCGTCGAGAACGCTCGCCGAGTGGGCGAGTACACGCGGGACCGGTTCGAAGAGTTCTACGAGTACGAGTTCGTCGGCGACGTGCGGGGGAAGGGCCTGATGCTCGGCGTCGAGTTCGTCGGCGACCGCGAGACGAAGGAGCCCCTCGAAGGAGGCGGCCCCGAGTTCCGCCAGCAGCTGCTGGAGATCGCACTTTCGAACCGCGTGACGGTCTATCCGGGCGGCGGATCGGTCGACGGTACGCGCGGCGACCACGTCCTCGTCACGCCACCGCTGACGATCACGGAAACGCAGGCCGACGAGATGATGAACCGCCTCCATGCCACGTTCGAAGAGGTCGACTCACGCCTGAGATGAGAACGCCGCGAACTGTGGCCGGAGGTTCGACAGGGACCGTAGACCGGTTACCGAGTTGACCGCGGAGCGTACGAACCACCGAGTTCGTGGTGCTCACTTGTCTACGTACGAGAGATAATTCCGTTCAAATAATTCACGAATGCAGTACATTCATGTAAGAATTAAATCAATATTATATACCATCGTTGGGTAAGCTTCGCTTAACGCGATGACATCACACCCATGCCTGTAAAAAAGAGACGAGAGTCGGATAAAGATCTGCTTAACCAGCTCACTGGCCTCACCGGACTCGGGTGGACCACGTCGATGCTCGGCTATCTGAGCGTGGTGATCGGCTACGGGAACAGCCTCGTGATCCGCTTCGTCACGGACCCACAATCGCTTCTGTATCTCGGCGCCGGCTTCTTCGTGGCTACCCTCGGCCTCGACCGACTCAGGAACGTGCGCCTGAGCAGGGAGGAGTGACTACGGGGATTCCTCCGGTGGACGCGTCACGGCCCCGCGCTCCGCAGAATCGAACATCGAACCGTACTTCGCGAGAGCACGCGGGACCTCGCCGTGTCTCGTCGGCCGGTGGTTCTCGAGCCGCGACTCGATCTCCGCGTCGCTGAGATCGGCGTCGACGCGACGGTTCGGGATGTCGACCGTGATAACGTCGCCGTCCTCGAGTGCCGCGATCGGGCCGCCGACGTACGCCTCCGGGGCGACGTGACCGATCATCGGCCCCCGAGTCGCCCCGGAGAAGCGGCCGTCGGTGAGCAACACGACGTCGTCCTCGTGTCCGGAGCCGACGATGGCCGCCGTTATCTGGAGCATCTCCCGCATTCCGGGGCCGCCCTGAGGTCCCTCGTTCCGGATGACGACGACGTCGCCAGAGTCGATCTCCCCGCTCTGTACGGCCTCGAACGCATCCTCCTCCCGCTCGAAGACCCGGGCCGTCCCCTCGAAGACGAACTCCTCGTCGTATCCCGAGATCTTCACGACCGAACCGCCGGGCGCGACGTTGCCGCGGAGAACCGCGACGGCCCCTTTCTCGTGAACGGGATCGTCGAGCGGGAAGACGACGTCGGGATCGGGGTCGGGAAGCTCGAGCGCCTCGATGTTCTCCGCCATCGTCTGCCCCGTAACCGTGAGCACGTCACCGTGGAGGAGACCGGCATCCAGCAGTCGCTTCAGGATCACGGGAACGCCCCCGTTCTCGTGGAGATGCGACATCGCGTACTCGCCGCCCGGAAGGAAGTTTCCGATGCAGGGGGTGCGCTGTGAGATCCGGTCGAAATCCTCGAGATCCAGTTCGACACCGGCCTCTTCAGCGATCGCGAGCAGGTGGAGAACCGCGTTCGTCGAGCCGCCGATCGCCATCTGGACCGCGATGGCGTTCTCGAACGCCTCCTTCGTCAGGATGTCGCTCGGCCGAATGTCGCGTTCGATCACCGTCATCAACAGCTCGCCGGTGTCGTAGGCTACCTCCAGCCGATCGGTCGTTTCAGCGGGTGCGGACGCCGATCCCGGTGGAGCGAGTCCGAGCGCTTCGCTGATCGTTGCCATCGTATTCGCCGTGTACATTCCGGGACAGGAGCCTTCGCCGGGACAGGCCGCGTGCTCGATCCGCTCCAGTTCCTCGGCGGTGATCGTCCCCTCCGAGTACGCACCGACCGCCTCGATGGCGTCCTGTCCGGTGATCTCCGCGCCGTCCAGCTGACCGGGCATCATCGCCCCGCCGTAGAGAAAGACGCTCGGAAGATCCATCCGAGCGGCCGCCATCATCATCGCGGGATGGTTCTTGTCGCAGCCGGCGATGCCGAGGAACGCGTCGAGCCGTTCGGCGAACATCACGGTCTCGACGGAGTCGGCGATCATCTCCCGCGAAACGAGCGAGGCCTTCATCCCCTGGTGGCCCATCGAGATTGCGTCGGAAATCGTGATCGTGCCGAACTCCATCGGCGTACCGCCGTGGTCGGCGATCCCCTCGGTCGCTCGATCGGCAACGCGGTCGAGGTGGATGTTACAGGGGGTGACGTCGGCCGAGGGGTTTGCGATCCCGACCATCGGCTGTTCGAGGTCGTCGGCCGAGAGACCGGTCGCATACAACATCGAGCGGTGAGCGGCCCGTTCGACTCCTTCCGTCACTTCTGCACTCCGTCTATCGGTCATGATTCGTGTAGTGTTGTTCCGCTCGGTATCTATAGTTGGGGGCGTCGAGGCGACTCTGTGACGGGTAACTGTTTACCCCATCCACCGTATTGGCGAGTATGTCGTGGTCGAGTTTGCGGCGAGCGCTACTCGCCGGCACGGTAGCGGCCGTGACCGCAGTTACCGGATGCGGGGACGCCGAGTCCACAGCGGACGACGCCGCTCGCGAGACGCTCACGCCCGCCGACATCCACCGGCTGGAGATTCACTACGACGACGGGACGTTCCGAGGGCCGTGGGACGGTTCCAAGGCCGCGGACGAACTCCCGCTGATGGCAGTGAACGCCCTCGACGTGATGTGGTTCGCGTGGGTCGGCTTCTATCCGGAGACGGCGGTCGTTTCGGATGCCGATCTCTGACGGCGTGCGTAGCACTGCACCCGTCGGCGTAGCGAGCGCGTCAGCTACGGATCGCGGTGGTATAAAAATCCGAGTTGTCGGCCGTCGCCACGGGCGACGGCGAAACCCGTTATTTGCGGACGACGTTCGTCGCGCGGGGTCCCTTGGGGGACGATTCGATGTCGAACTCTACTTCCTGTCCCTCCTCGAGATCCGGACCGCCAACGTCCTCCATGTGGAAGAAGACGTCCTCGTCTTCGTCTACGCCGTCGTCGTCAGTCGAGATGAAACCGTATCCGCCTGTGTCGTTGAAGAAATCAACTTTCCCGTTTGCCATTACAAACAACCGTACACCGGAAGCGGGGATAACGGTTCCGAGGGTCGTGGTACCACTGCCCCGCTCACCTGATCGGAACCACCTTCACAGTCGCCAGCTCTCCGTAATCGTGTCTCCCGATATCGCCACGAGGACCCCCTCAGGCGATGCGGTACGCCTCCAGCGCGTCGTGATCCGGCTCCAGACCGAGACCCGGCTCTTCCGGAAGCGTCACCCGGTTACCGTCGGGGGTCGGTGGATCCCGGTACAGTTCCTCGCTCGCCTTCCAGACGACGTAGTGGAACTCAACGCGCCACCCGTTCGACATCGCCGCCTGGAGGTGCATATTCTGGTAGGGGTACGCGCCGCCGTTGGCGATGTCGAGGTTGAATCCCTGTGCGATCGAGGCCACCTTCTTCCCCTCGGTGTAGCCGCCGACGAAACAGACGTTCGGCTGGCTGATGTCGACGGCGCCGTTCTCCATCAGCGCCCGGTGTCGGAACCGGTGTCCTTCGTTCTGTCCGGCCGCGATCGGAATCCGGGTCCGCTGCCGGAGATCCGCCAGCAGGTCGGCGTCGTTTCCGTAGACCGGCTCCTCGAACCAGGTCAGATCGTACTTCTCGATCCGATTACACAGTTCGAGCGCCTGGTTGAACGAGTACTGATAGTTGGCGTCGATCATCAGCTCGACGTCGTCGCCGACGGCCTCGCGGACGGACCCGACGCGGGAGGCGTCGCGAATCGGATCGGGTGGGCGTCCGACGACCATCTTCAGTCGAGTTTTACCCTGGGAGACAAACTGCTCGGCGACGTCGACGAGTTCGTCCTCGCTGAACTCGCTGAGACCGAACGTGACGTAGGATTCGACAGGGTTCTGGGCGCCGCCGAGAAGTCGCCACACCGGCTCGTCGAACCGTTTACCCTTGATGTCCCACAGTGCAATGTCGACCGCACTGAGGGCCGTACTCCACGGCCCCGTCTGGTCTCTGGGGTTGAGCTCCTCGTGGGCGAGGGTCCAGATTCGCTCGGTCTCCACCGGGTTCTCCCCTTCGATCAGAGGTGCGATCTCTTCGTTGACGAACGCCTTCGTCCCCGCCTGGTACAGATAGCCCGTCAGGCCGTGACCGGTGATGCCGGCGTCGGTCTCGACCTCCACGAAGACGTACTGGCTCCGGATGGGATCGTCCAAGTGGGGCACTTCGACCGGGACCTCGTGAAGCGTCGCTTCAGTGTGTGTTATTTCCACGCACAATCACCGATTAACGGTTGACGGCACACAGGCATATAATTACGGGGCAGATCCCGACTCGGCGAGTGTCGAGCGACGACCGGTAGATCGAACCCCGTCGCTGTACCGACAGGAGTAGAGTCAATACGAACTGGCCTCCAGAGGCTGGCAATGAGCCTAGCGAGCAAGGTCGATCCACTGGCGGTGCGGACGACCGCCGTCGATCTCGTCAGTGACCAGCCCTCCGGCCACAGCGGGACGTTTCACTACCATCAGCTGGCGGAACTGCACCGGTTCGTCGACGAGAACGTCACCTACGTTCCCGATCCGCGTTCGAGAAACTACGTCGCCCCGCCCGAGGAGACTCTCGAGACGAACGGCGGCGACTGCGACTGTCAGGCCGTCCTCGTCGCGTCGCTCTTCGAGGCGATCGGTGCGACGACGCGCCTGGTGACGTGCGAATCGACCGACGGAAACTGGCACGCACTCGCCGAGGTCTATCTGGCAGATACGGACGAAGAGGCAGTGAGCGTCGCGGACAGTCTGGGGGAGTATTACGCTCCCCGAAGCGGATACAGCCAGTTCTGGTACGACTATGGCGACGAGAAACTCTGGTATCCCGCCGACACGGCGATGGGGCGGTACGTCGGCGACATCCACCAGCTCGCGGAGAACGGCTACGTCCACAGGACGGAGTCGGACGGCACGTGGTCGTGGCACAACGTCGAGTACGACTACCCGTAGAGGGGCGTCGAACGATTTATCAGTTCGTACAGACCCGTTCTCAGTGTGTCTATCCGAGAAGACGAACTGAAGCGGATGAGCGAAGAGATCCTCGCGTTCCCGAGCTATCCCGGCGAGGAGGGCGACGCTCAGCGGTGGTTCGCCGACGAACTCGCCGAGTTCGGGTTCGACTGCTACGAGTGGGAGCCCGACGCGGCCGTCCTCGACGGACACGATTCGTTCCCACCCGCCGAGGATCTCGAACTGGACGATCGGCCGAGCGTCGCGGGCGTTCTGGAGTTCGGTGATCCCGACGCGGGACCGACGCTCGTGTTGAACGGCCACATGGACGTCGTCCCGGTCGAGGAGGCGAACTGGTCCAGCGATCCGTTCGAACCCCGCTGGGAGGGCGACCGGCTCTACGGACGGGGCGCCGTCGACATGAAGTGCGGGCTTCTCGCGTGTGTCTTCGCCGCGCTCGCGGTCTCGGACCGCGACCCCGACGTCGACGGTCGGATCGTCGTCGAGAGCGTCGTCGGCGAGGAGGAGGGCGGTATCGGCGCCGCGATGGCAGCGCTCGAGAACCCCTACCCGTTCGAGCGGGACGCGGCGATCATCCCGGAGCCGACAGGGCTGGCGCTCACGGTCGCCTCGGAGGGGAGCCTGATGAAGCGGCTCGAACTCTTCGGAAAATCGGCTCACGCCGCCCGAACGTGGGAGGGCGAGTCGGTGTTACCGCACTTCGAACGGATCCGGAGGGCGTTCATGGATCTCGAATCCGAGCGCTCCGAGCGCGTCACACATCCACTGTACGAGCGGTACGAGACGCCGTGGCCGGTGAACTTCGGCACCGTCGAGGCCGGCGAGTGGGCATCCAGCGTCCCCTCCCAGCTCGTCTCGGAGATCAGGATCGGCGTCGCTCCGCAGGAGACCGTCGACGAGGTCGAAGCCGAGTTCGAGGCGCGCCTCGCGGAGATCGTCGCCGACAGCGAGTGGCTCTCGGCGCATCCGCCGGCCTTCGATCGGTTCTCCGTTCAGTTCGAGGGGTCGGAGATCGATCCCGACGAACCGATCGTCCGGCTGCTCCGGGAAACCGCAGTCGAGCACGGGATCGACGAGCCGACGGTCGACGGGAGTACCGGCGGCGCCGACTCCAGACATTACATCGCAGCCGGGATTCCGACGGTGATGTTCGGCCCCGGACCGACCGAACTCGCCCACCAGTCCGACGAGTACGTCCACTGGGAAGAGCTACTGTCGTGCGCGGAGATCCTCGCCGACACCGCCGTGTCGTATCTGCAGCGCGGCTGAACGTCTCGCTCCCGAGACGCGATCTCTGGGCATCTCAACACTAATACCGTGAGGGCCAGTATCGAAGGACGTATGCCCGAAGAAGTGTACACCGAAGAGTCCTACGTTAGCCCGTCACCGTACTCGCAGGCGATCATCCACGGCGACACCGTCTACGTCGCCGGACAGGTTCCGGTCGACGCCGACGGCAACATCGTCGAGGGCGGGATCCGAGAGCAGACGGCGAAGGTGATGGAGAACCTCGAAACAGTACTCGAGGAGGCCGGAACGTCGCTGGAAAACGCCGTAAAGGCGACGGCGTTTCTCACGGACATCGACGACTTCGATGCGTTCAACGAGGTCTACGCCGAACACATGCCGGAGCCGAGAGCGGCCCGGAGCACGGTCGAAGTGGCCGACCTCGCGATCGACGTCGATGTGGAGGTCGAGGTCATCGCCGCGCTGGAGGAGTGATCACGGGCGAAGCCGATCACTCGAGCGGCCAGTTCGCCGCGTGGTGTTCGACCGCGCGGTCCGTCCACTGCTCGGCCAATCCGACGCTCTCTCCGTATCGGTCGAACGGATCGCCGGTGCCGTGATCCTCGAGTGAGACCGTCGTGTCGAGCGCTCCTTCGAGAACGCCCAGCGTCGCGAACGCGAGGTGACTCACCTGGTAGCCGCCCTCCTGAATCAGCACGTACTGACCGTCGGCCGTCTCCGTGGCGAGTTCGCGGAACCGGTTCGCGATCGTCCGGAACCCTGGCCGCGTGACGAGGTTTCGCGCGAGCGGATCGGAGACACCGGCGTCCTGTCCGGCCGACGCGACGAGCAGGTCCGGATCGTACGCCCGAACGACCGGTTCGACGATCCGCTCGAAGACGTGTTCGTATCCCTCGTCGCCGGTTCCCGGCGGCAACGGCACGTTGACCGTACAGCCTTCGCCGTCGCCGACGCCGACCTCCTCGAGGCTCCCCTCCTGGGGATGATACTCCGGATGCCACGCGCCGTGGTCGTTGTGCAGGGAGATCAGCAGAACGTCGTCGCGGTCGTAGAAGATCTCCTGAGTCCCGTTGCCGTGGTGGACGTCCCAGTCGACGATTGCGACGCGATCGGCCGCCTCCTCGCGTGCCGCCTCGGCCGCGAGCGCGGCGTTGTTGAAGAAACAGAAACCGTCAGCACAGTGTGGCTGGGCGTGGTGACCGCTCGGGCGACAGAGCGCGTAGTGGACGCCCGCTTCGCCCCGAAGCGCTGCGCGAGTCGCCTCGACCGCCGCGCTCGCGGCGTACCGGGCCGCCTCGAAGGAGTGTTCGTTCACGCCGGTGGTGGTGTCTTCGATCCGACCGCCGCCGTCGGCGGAGAACGACTCGAACCAATCGATGTAGTCGGGATCGTGGACGGTCTCGATCAGCTCTCGCGGGGCACAATCGACCGACTCGAACCGCGCCGTGTCGCCGAAGGCGACCTCGATCATCCGCTTTATATTCCGGATCCGTTCGGGTTGGTCGGGATGCGATTCGGCGGTGTCGAGGATCGCCGGCTTGCGCAGATGCAGCGCACCGTCGGGAGCTTCGTGCTTCAGTGTCTCCTCGTTCCAGTAGACGTTCAGCTCTGCCGTAGCCATGAACGGCTCTGTGTCGTGCTACTATTTACCGCTGTGGGAACGTGATTACGGCTGCCCGTGATCGGTCGTCGCTGCGATCGCGACTGCCAGTGAGTGGTGGTTCATCTCAATCCACGTATAAGGGAAAGATACATACGGACGGATCGTAGCTTTGTAGCATATGCCACACTGTCGGAACTGCGAATCCTTCGTGACGGAGAACTACGTACGAGTGTTTGCGCCGGAGGGGATGTCGACCGTCCGCGTCTGTCCGAACTGTGAGGACAAACTCCGTGACGGTGCCGAAGTGCGGGAAGCGCGCTCGACCAGACAGAACTAACCACAGTCGGCCGGCGCCGTAACTTTGGCGTCGTCCAGATACGCTTTTCCGCAATCGGTGAGGCCGTAGACGACGTCGCCGGTTACGGGCGTCACGAACTCGTGAGCGACGAGTGCATCGACGCGCTGCTCGACGTAGCCGAGATGCATCCCCAGCCGGTTGGCGATGAGCGGCGCGTAATCCGGCTCGTTCTCCGCGAGGAACTCCAGGATTCGCTCGTCAGCCGCGTGCATCCACTCGTACCTGTCCGTCATTGGCACCGCCTTCGATGGTATATTGGTATTTGGTAACATATAACAGTGTCGGAGAGCGAAAGGTGTAGGCCGACTCGACGGTAACCAGATCTATGGACGACTACGCCGACCCTCGACCGGTCGACCGGCGTCGGGACGCCGCGCGGATCACCGCCGGGCTCGTCGCGCTCTCGGTGACCGTCGTCTGGTTCCACGAGCAGCTGTTGGCCGTCCGTCCGCTGGCGTGGCCGCCGACCGATCCGATGGCGCTGACGATGTTTCTCGTCGTCGCACTCTCGCTGTTGCTGCAGACGTTCGTCGTCGCGGCGGCCGTCGACGTCCTCTACGGTCGAGTCGTCGGCTGAGTCGTCGGCAGCTCCCGCAGGGCGTCGAGCAATCCGGTCGTCTCGACGGTCGGCGTCCCCGCCGGCGGCTCGGTACCCTCGAGAGCGACGAGGACGTCACTCTCGGCGGCCACGGCCGCGTTCACGCCCTCTAACGGTCCGGCGAGGACGGTCGCGTCGGCTCTCTCGATCAGTTCCGACACGGCACGCCGGCGCTCCGTAGAGATCTCCTCGAACGGCGGCGCCGTAACGAACTCCGAGGCGATGCTCCGGGCCGTCGCCGTCGCCACGTCGCCGGCCGGAAGGACGCCGACGGTGACCTCGATCCCGGCGTCGGCGAGCCGACCGACGACGCGGGCCGTCCGTTCACCGTGACCGAGGACGTGAACGCGGCGCTCCCCCGGCGGAACGTCCGACAGCGGGGTCACCGCTCGCGTCCCGGTGACGGGATTCGTCGTCACCGCGGTTCGGACGTCGAACGCCCGTTCGAGCCGACCGGCCTCGAGCACCTCCGACGGCGATCCGGTCGCCAACAGCGACCCCTCCGAGAGGAGAGCGACCGAGTCACAAAAGCGCGCGGCCAGCTCGAGGTCGTGAATCGCGGCGACGACCGCCTTGCCGTCCTCGGCGAGTTCGCGGGCGAGAGACAGCGTCGCCACCTGGTGGTTGATGTCGAGGCTCGCCGTCGGTTCGTCGAGCAGCAGTGCGGGAGTCTCCTGGGCGAGCGCCCGCGCGAGGAGCACCCGCTGTCGCTCGCCGCCGCTGAGCTCCCCGACCAGCCGCTCGGCGAACCGCGTCGTATCGGTTCGCTCCATCGCCACCTCGACGGCGGTTTGGTCGTCCGTCGAGGCAGTCGAGAAGCGCGATCGGTGCGGAGTTCGACCCATCGTGACGACGTCCTCGACGGGGAAGTCGAAGGAGAGTGTCGTCTCCTGTGGCACCGTCGCGACGAGCCGTCCGGTTCGCTTGGCCGAGAGGGCGTCGATCTCGCTGCCGTCGATGCGGACGCGCCCGCCCGTCGGCGAGAGCAACCCGTTTATCGTGCGCAGAAGCGTCGTCTTGCCGGCGCCGTTCGGTCCGACGAGCGCGAGGAACTGCCCCGCCTCGACCGACAGCGAGACGTCCGAGAGGATCGTCGAGCCGCCGAGTTCGACGGAGACGTCGTCGACGTCGATCACAGCGCGTGCACCTCCTGTCGCCGAAGGAGATAGAGGAAGAAGGGTGCGCCGAGCGCGGCGGTGACGATCCCGACGGGGAGTTCGCTCGGACCCATCCGGGCGACGGTATCGGTCGCGACGAGAAAGACCGCACCCGCGAGGGCGCTCGTCGGGAGCAGGATCCGGTGGTCGGGCCCGACGACGAGCCGCATCATGTGCGGGACGATCAGGCCGACGAAGCCGATCACCCCCGAGACGGCGACGGCTGCGGCAGTGATGACCGAGGAGCCGGCCAGAAGGATCCGTTTGGTCCGCTCGACCTCGATGCCGAGCGTCTGGGCGTCGTCCTCGCCGAGCAGCAGCACGTTGAGATCCCGGGCGTACGCGAGCAGCACGACGAAGAGTACGACGACGAGCGGCAGCGCGATTCTGACCCGGCCCCACGTCGAGGCGTGGAGGTGCCCCATCAGCCAGTAGACCGCGCGTTCGAGGCTGTCCCCGGCGTGCAGAAGCATGTAGGAGATGACCGCGCCGAGAAACGTCTGGACCGCGACGCCGGCGAGAAGCAGCGTGGCGACCGGCGTCCGTCCGTCGGTCGTCGCGATCAGATAGACGCCGAAGCCGGCGACGAGCGCGCCGCAGAACGCCGCCAGTGGAAGTCCGAACGGGATCGTCAGCGGTAGAATGATGAAGGCGACGGCACCAACCGCGGCACCCGTCGACACGCCGATGATCGACGGATCCGCCATCGGATTCCTGAAGAACCCCTGCATGACGGTGCCGGCGGTCGCCAGCGCGAACCCGACGATCGCCCCGAGCAGGATCCGCGGCAGCCGGATCGTCCGAACGATCGTCTCGGCCGTCCCGGAAACATCGAAGGCGAACGGGCGAACCCACCGGATCCCCCCGGTACCGAAGGACGGGAGGGCGAGCCCGTTGAGGATCGAAAGCGCCACCTCGCGAACGCCGATGTCGGCGGGCCCGACGGTCGCACTCGCCAGTACGACGGCGACGAGCAGCGCCGTCAGACCGGCCGACCACGCGAGAGTGCGACTGAGGAGCATCGTCAACTGTAGTTGGTTTAGGCAAATACTTATTGAATACGCTTCACCGTTCCGGTAATGAGACGAAGCCATCGAACGGTCCTCGTGGCTGCACTGCTGGTGGTCGCCCTCGTCGGAGTCGGGGCGGCGCCGGTGGCAGCGAGCGACGGGGAGTGTGCGTTCCCGTTGACCGAAACGGACGACACCGGAACCGACGTGACGCTCGAGGAGCCGGCCGAGACGGTCGTCGTCCTCGATGCCGCGAGCGCACAGACGCTCTGGGAGATCGGTGCCGAGGAGACCGTGATCGGCATGCCGGTCCGGTCGTACACCGAGTATCTCGAGGGGTCCGAACAGCGCGAAGACGTCCTCACCGAGGACGGAATGGGCGTCGACGTCGAGACGGTCGTCGAGCTCGACGCCGACCTCGTGATCGCACCGAACTACGTCGCGGACGACACGATCGAGCAACTCAGGGAGGCCGATCAGACGGTCTACCGAACCGGCTTCGAGGAGTCGTTCGAAGCGATCTACGAGAAGACCGAGCTGTACGGTCACTTCGTCGGCGAATGCGAGGCCGCCGGCACGGTCGCCGACGAGACCCGCGAGGAGGTCGAGGAGATCCGCAGCGCGGTCGACGGCGAGGACGCCCCACGAGTGCTCTACTACTTCTTCGGCGTCTCGCCGGGCGCCGAGACGTTCCAGCACGATCTCATCGAAGTCGCCGGCGGGGAGAACGTCGCGGCGACGGCCGGGATCAGCTTCTACGAGGAGATCTCCGACGAGCTGATTCTCGAACAGGATCCCGAGTGGATCGTCACCACCGACGATCCGGACGCGTTCGATCCCGAGGAGGAGCCGTTCCCGGAGACGACCGCCGTTCAGTCCGAGCAGACGCTCGTCGTCGACGCCAACCTCGCCAGCCAGGCGGCGCCGAGAGTCGTCGAACCGCTCCGGGAGATGGCCGAGGCGTTCCACCCCGAAGCGTTCGAGGAGACGGAGACGCCGACCGAGACGGAAACGCCGACCCCCGAACCCGAGACCGAAACGCCCGAACCGGACGACCAGCCCGGGTTCGGCGTCGTCGTCGCGATCGTCACGGCCGTCGCAGCCGCGCTCGTCTACCGCCGCTGAACGGCATCGCCTCCTTTTTACGGACCCGTCACCCACGACGGGTATGGTCGAGAACGTCATCTGGCCGGCCTACCTCGACGCCGAGCGCTCCCGAAACGAGGGGCGCCGCGTCTCCGAGGGGCTCGCAGTCACCGATCCGACGGTCGACGAGATCGCCCAGGCCGTCCAGCAGGTCGGCTACGACGCGGTCATCGAGCGGGAGAAGACGTATCCCCGCGAGTACGAACCGCGCGGACGGGTGATCGTCAAGGGGGCCGACGACGCGAGTAAGTCCGACCTCCTCGGTGCCGTCGCGGCGTACGTGGCGGCGATGCGGAAATGAGACGCGTCGGCGAAGTCGTCCGGATCGCACAGGGGCTGGCGATCGTCCGCTCGTCCGACGACGCGGCCTCGGAACTCGGCTCGGAGCTCGTCGACGAACGGCTCGATCCGGTCGGCCGCGTCGTCGACGTGTTCGGACCGGTCGATCGACCCTACCTCGCCGTCTCGCCGAGCGGTGACGTGACGCTCGCCGCACTGCTGGGCGAGAAGCTCTACGCGCGCTGACCGCAACGCCAAAACGGAACCCACACCACGCCACGATCACGCATGAAACGTTCCCTCCTCGCCACCGTTGCCGCCGTCGGTATCTTCCTCGTCGTCCAGCTCGGCGCGCTGGCGCTCGTCGAGCCGTTCATGGACGCCGGTTACCAGGCGGTCGACGATCCGGGCGATCCGACGAACAGCCTGCTGTACATCGGTGCGATCGTCGTCATCACCGGTGTGATGCTCGCGGCGATCAAACTCGGCGTCGATCGGTTCATTCAGGCACTGATCGTCTTTGCCTCCGTCCTGATCGCGTTCTACGTCTTTTCGGTCGTGCTTCCGGCCGTGATCGTCGTGGGAGGCGTCGACGTGGTGGCGGCTGTCGCAGCGATCGGTCTCGGCGTCGCCCTGCTCGTCTATCCGGAGTGGTACGTCATCGACAGCGTCGGGATCGTGATGGGTGCGGGGGCCGCCGGGCTGTTCGGCATCAGCTTCGGACTCCTCCCGGCGATCGTCCTCCTCGTCGCGCTGGCGGTGTACGACGCCATCTCGGTGTACGGAACCGAGCACATGCTGACGCTGGCCTCCGGCGTGATGGATCTTCGACTGCCGATCGTGCTCGTGATACCGCTGACGCTCTCGTACTCGTTTCTCGAGGAGGAGGGACCGGAGAGCCTCGAAGGGGAACCGGAATCCGAACGCCTCGAGGCGGACGCCGACGCCGACGCCGAGGACGGAGACGCGGACGCGGATCAGGTCGTCGAACGGGACGCGCTGTTCATCGGTCTCGGCGACGCGATCGTGCCGACGATCCTCGTCGCCAGCGCCGCCTTCTTCCGTCCCGGCGGCGCGCCACTCCTCGAGGTCCCCGGGATCGCGCTGACGGTACCCGCACTCGGCGCCATGATCGGAACGATCGCCGGACTGCTCGCCCTCCTCGGACTCGTGTTGAAGGGGCGGGCCCACGCGGGACTCCCGCTGTTGAACGGCGGGGCGATCGCCGGCTACCTGCTCGGCGCGGCGATCGCTGGCATCACCGTCGTCGACGCGCTCGGCTTGAGCCCGTACCTCTGATCACTCGCCGGTGAGCGCTTCGCTCCCCGGGGCGAACTCGATCGTCCGACCGAGCCCCTCCTCGCGGGCCTTCCGGTAGAGCATCCAGCCGGCGGCGACGGTCTCGATTCCGGTCCCGCCGCTGTCGAACACTGTCACCTCGTCGTCGCTCGTTCGTCCCTCGGCGGTTCCCGCGACGACCTCGCCCAGTTCGGCCGCGACGTGGTCGTCGTCGATCGCACCGGCCTCCAGCGCAGCGAGGAACGACCCGGCGTCCTGGAGCGCCCGCTCGCGCAGGTCGGGGACGTACGTCGCGCGGGCGATCGTCTCGACCGGTAGCTCGTTTTTCCCCGGCGTGTACTGTCCGATCGCGGTGACGTGGGCGCCGTCCTCGAGATCGCCGTCGTCGAAGACGGGATCGGAGGCCCTCGTCGCCGTGATTACGACGTCGGCACCGGAGAGTGCAGCGCCCGAGGAGTCAACCGCGACGACATCGGCGTCGAGGCGGGCATCGAACTCGGCGGCGAACGACTCGCGATTTGCCGGCGTCGGCGAGAAAACGCGGATCTCCTCGAAATCGCGGACGGTCGCAGTCGCGCGGAGCTGACCGCGCGCCTGAGCGCCGCTCCCGATGACGGCGCAGGTCGTCGCATCCTCGCGGGCCAAGGCGTCGACGCCGACCGCGCCCGCGGCCCCCGTCTTGAAGGGGTTCATGCTCGCCCCGTCGAGCAGCGCGGCGAGTCGCCCCGAATCGGCTTCGAAGATCGGCAGCACGAAATGTGAGTCCTGGTCGCCGAAGCCGGATGCGTAGGTGTAGCCGCCCATCGCGCCGACGCCGGGCAACATCGCGAGATAGCCGGTACAGATCCCGCCGGGGTCGTCGCTGACGAGTTTCGTTCGCGGCTCCGCGGCACCGCCGCGGCCCCGGTCCTCGTAGCCGGCACGTACGGCGTCGACGTACTCAGTAACGGTTGCGAGGCCCGATATCTCGTCGCTTCGCAGGAACAGAACGTCAGTCATGGGCGACGATTCGGCGTCGAGGGGCTTAGGCGTACTGCAACGGGAACGGGAAAATCAGCCGATTCGGTCGGATCGCTACTCCGCGCTGCCGCGTCCGGGCGGCGCGACGGCCGGGCTGGCCTCCGGGACGGGTGCCCGGACGAACATCGCGTGTGCGACCAGGCCAATGGCCGCCAGCGACCCCAGGGGCACGGCCACCGTCATAGAGAGCCCGACGAGGAGGAACAGCGCGGTCAGGCCGACGAACGACACGGGAATGAGGCCCAAAACGAGGTCGTAGTATCCCATCATAATACATTCAGAATTATGAGATATACTCATTTAAGTCTTTTTCAAAAGTCGCTGATATTTGACTCAGGTGCGATGGGTATTTGCTATCGACGTTTCCCGATGCATTCTCATAACTTATGAGGACCGTATCTCTCAAATAATCGCACGCAAACGGACCGATGGATAGTTCGACGCCGTCCATCTCGATTTCGAACATATCCGTTCACGTATTGACAGAGACCACCACACGGCGACCGAAAGTCCGGTCCTTTATCTCGGAGGCCATCGGAACGCGGAACAATGAGCGACGACGCGGACGGCATCGACGATGCGAACGGCATCGACTACGCCGGACGGGCAAAGGAGATCCTCGGCTTTTCGAGGTGGTGGCAGGTCGCAGCCGCGGCTGCGATGATGGCGGCCGTCAGCCCGTACCAGTACGTCTGGTCGTCGATCGAGCGTCCGCTCGCGGAGAGTCTCGACATCGCGCTCCCGGCGCTCGGCGCCGTCTTCTCCTTTTACGTGGTCTTTCAGTCGCTGTCGCAGTTCCCCGCCGGCTGGTGGCGCGACCGCCGAGGCCCCGGGGCACTGATGTTTCTCGCGGCGCTACTGGCGGGCGGCGGGTACGTCGGCCTCGCCTACGCGAATAGCCTCTGGCAGCTGTACGTCCTCTACTCGCTCGGCGCCGTCGGCGTCGGGATCGTCTACACCGTCGCCGTCAACACCGCCGTGAAGTGGTTCCCGGACCGAACCGGCCTCACGACCGGTATCGGAACGATGGCGTTCGCGGGCGGGAGCGCGCTCGTCGTGCCGTACGTTCGAGCGAACGCGACGCAAGCCGGCTACGCAGACGTTCTCAGAAACGTCGGGCTCGTCATCCTCGTCGTGCTCCTCGTCGGGGCGTTTCTGCTTCGGGATCCGCCCGACAACTGGCTCGGCCTCGACGACGATGACGACGAGCGGGACGGGCTGGCCGACTCGCTTCGTGGAAAGGCGTACACGACCAAGGAGATGCTGAAGACGTGGCAGTTCTGGCTGCTCTACGCGATGTTCATTGCGGTGGCGGGGGCGGACCTCATCGTCATCGCCAACGTCGTCCGCTTCGCCGAACACTTCGGGTTCGCCGCGATCGTCGCCACGGCGGCCGCGACGCTACTCCCGATCGCGGCGGGCGGTTCGCGGATGGTACTCGGCGAGGTCTCCGACCGGTTCTCCCGGGAACGCGTGATGCTCGTCTCCTTCCTGCTCGCGGGGCTGTTCCGTCTCGGCCTGGTCGGCGCGGGCACGGCCAGCGCCGAGATCGTCTTCGTCGTCTTCGTGATGGCGGCGATGTTCTTCTCCTCGCCGCTCTACGTCTTCTTCCCCGCCATCCTCGCGGACTACTACGGGGCACAGCACTCCTCGTCGAACTACGCGGTGCTCTACACCGCGAAGGTCGGCGGCGGCGTTTTCGCCGGAACGGTCACCGGATTCATGGTGGCGACGCTCGGCTGGAACACGACGTTCACGATCGGCGGATTGTTGGCGATCGGCGCCGGGATCGCCGTGTTGATCCTGCGGCCCCCAGCCGGATCCGGGCTCGACGGCGCGGAGCCGGCGTAGCTACTGGAGTTTGAAGTAGAGATACCGCCAGACGCTCAACACGATGGCACCTCCGAGAAGGATGACCGTCGCGAACGTCAGATCGGCCCCACGGGCCGGCAGCGCGACTATTCGAACACCGAGTCCGATGAGCACCGCGAGGATCCACGACCGGAGCGCGAGCGGGATCGAGGAGTTCGGCGCCGAGCCGCCGCCGGGGGAGTACGCCCCGACGAGCGGTGCGGCGATTATCCAGCCGAGCACGAACGGCCCGGCGGCGTAGACGTAGATGAGCGGATCGGCCAACAGCGCATCGAGTGGCCAGTGTTCGAGGGTCCCGACGAGGAGAAACGCGAGCAGCGCCGTGATATCGCCGACGGCGATCGGCCACGTGCTCGCGTCGATACGTCGTTCGAGGAACGACTGCTCTGTCATACTCGCCGGTTCGAACGCCCCCACCCAAACGTTTGCGGCTTTCCCGCGCCGAACGATCACTCCTCGTCCCAGTAGCCAACCGTCTCGTCGAGGTCGTAGAAGCCGCTGAGCGACCGTTCCCCGCGACCGCCCGGTGGGGAGCCGACGAAGACGCCGAACCGGTTCGAATCCGGGTAGACCGTCACGTCAGGCTCGTTCATCGTCGAGACCGCGAGATAGCGGAGCGGTTCCTCACCGTCGTTGATCACCCGGTGACCGCCCGAGCTGTCGGCGGGGAGCGCGACGTAATCGCCGGCTTCGAGGCGGTGGGTGTCGTCCGCACAGCGAACCGAACCCTCACCCGCGAGCACGTAGATCGCCTCCTCGTTCGCCGTGTGGTAGTGATACGGCCAGGATTTGTGACCCGCCGGCAGTTCGTAGAGGCTACAGCCGATCCGCTGTCCACCGGCCGCCTCGCCGAGCTGCTTGCGCCTGAACGTCGTTTCACCGCGCTCCAGTTCACTCCACTCGAGCTCCGCTTCGTTCACGTGACCCATGCCAAAAGTACCACCGTCGCCGTAAATAGCTCTTCGTGCGCCGTCGTCACGCCGACGATTCGCGAACGCCAACGATACTCATCCCGAAGCCGTAATCGACCGGTCGCGGATCGAGCCCGACTGACTCGATCGCCGCGATCAGTTCCTCGGCCGTATAAAAGGCCGAGTCGAATCCGACGACGCGCTCGGCGGCCGCGAGCGCCCTCCCGCGCCGCGTCGCCCGATCGAACTCCCGCACCACGAGCACGCCACCGGGTTCGAGTACCCGTGCGGCCTCGGCGAGCGCTCGCTCGCGGTCGTCGAAGTGGTGGAGCGCGTCGACGATCAGCACGGCGTCGACACTCCCATCGGCAAACGGGAGCGCCTCAGCGGCGCCGCGAACGGTCTCCAATCCACGATCGCGCGCCCGTTCGCACATTCCACGGGCCGGATCGACGACCGTCGCACCGACCACCGAGGCGGCTCGTCCGGAGCCGCCGCCGACGTCGATGACTCGCTCGACGTCGCGATCGGCGCAGTAGAACCCCTTCCGGACGTCGACGTCGTCGGCCGGCGGCATGAACAGGTCGTACAGCGGCGCCAGGAGATCGAACGCGCGAACGTCCCAGCTGGAAGCGTGCATGGTGGAACGTCGGGCGCGGGATATAACACGATTACCACCGACGAGTTCGTATGGAGTTCGAGCTCCTCGGGTGGCCCCCCGACGGTCCGACGCTACGGCTGGACTACCGGCAGTTCAGCTACGCCGGCAAGTTCGTGATGACGAACACCGGGAAGGCGGTCCTTCGGCCTGACGAGGCGGAGGCGGGTGGCGAGTTCGACGACGTGCTCGCGGCGGTCGCGTTCAACGAGGACAGGACGAATCCCGACGCGCTGTGGATCCGGTACGTCACGGTCCGCGCGGATCGTCGCGGCGAGGGACTCGGGCCGAGGCTCCTCGACCGCGTCTCGGAACTCGCTCTCGGGCGCGGCTACGATCGGCTCCGAATCGCCGTCAACAATCCATTCGCCTACGAGGCGCTCTACCGCGCCGGTTTCGGGTTCACCGGCGAGACGACGGGGATCGCCGAACTCGTACTCGAGAGGCCGGGGGATCGAACCGCCGAACGCTACCGGGCCGGTCTCGACCAGTTCCGGGAGCGGGAGCTATCCGACGCCGAGAGTGCGTTCCTCGACGACAAGCGCAATGCCGACCCGCCCTGACGCCAGTCGAAGTCGATTCCCGCTCTTATAAGCCGTCCGGGGATCCATCCCGATTCGAATGCCGCGATCGTTCCGGCGAACAGTCTCCCTCGTGACCGCGTGGCAGGTCGCCGCGAGCGTCTGCTACTACACGGTGTTCGCCGCGACGCCGTTCTTCCGGGATGCCTTCGGCCTGAGTCGCTTCGAAGTCGGCATCGTCGTGACCGTCCTCTCGCTCGGTTACGCGGCGTTTCAGCTCCCACTCGGTAGCGCAACCGACCGGTACGGCGAAGCGCTGACGCTCCCGCTCGGGCTGCTCGCGCTCTCGGCCGGCGTCCTCCTCGTGGCGGGCGCCCCCACGTACGCCGCGCTGCTCGCGGCGGTCTTCTTTCTGGGGTCGGCGTACGGGGTCGCGGCGCCGGGAACGAACCGGGTGATCGTGGAGATGATCGCGGTAGAGCGGCGGAACGTCGCGATGGGAATCAAGCAGGTCGGCGTCACCGCCGGGAGCGGTCTCAGTGCGCTCCTCGTCACCGGACTCGCGGGGTTTTTCGTCTGGCAGACGGGCTTTCTCGTCGCCAGCGGGCTCGGGATCCTCGTGGCCGCAGCGTTCGCGCTGTCGTACAGCAGCGACGGCTCGCGGGACGGGGATCGCCCGGAGTTTCGGACGCTGTTGGGTGAGCCGCCGTTCCGTCGATTACTCCTCGCCGGCGTCCTGCTCGGCGCGGCGCTGTTCACGACGACCGGCTACACCGTCCTCTACGTCGAGGAGACGGCGGGTACAGCCGTCGTGGTCGCCGGCGCCGTCCTCGCACTCGTCCAGCTGTTCGGCAGCGTCGGCCGGATCGTCGGCGGCTGGCTCGGCGACGTCCTTCCGGGATCCGAACTGCGTCGCGTCGGCGGCATCCTCACGGTGCAGGCGGTCGCCGCCGCGGCGGTCTTTCTCGCCGTTCCGGAGCTATCGTCGACGCTCGGTGCCGTCGTCGTCTTCTCCGTTCTCGGCTTTTTTGCGCTCGGCAACACGGGAATCTACTTCTCCTGCGTCGCGACGCTCGTCCGCAGTGAGGAGATCGGTGCCGCGAGCGCGGGCGGCCAGCTCGCGCTGACTGCGGGCGCCCTCGTCGGACCGCCGGTCTTCGGCTATCTGGCCGACACGGTCGGATATCGCGCCGGCTGGAGCGCCCTCGCCGGCGCCTCCCTGCTCGCAGCCGCACTTTCGCTCTCGATCGTTCGGAGCGAAGCGCCCGCAGCGGCGTGATCCCGAATCGGCGGCTATAACGCCCCCGGTGTGTAACCCGTCTCCGAATGAACACCGAGGATCGCCGAACCGTCCTCTTCACGTCGGCCGCCCACGGGCTGGTTCACACCTACGAACTGGCCATCCCGATCCTGATGACCGTCTGGCTCGCGGAGTTCTCCACGACCGCCGCGGCGCTCGGCCTCGTCGTCACGGTCGGTTACGGGCTCTTCGGTGTCGGCTCGCTCCCCGGCGGGGCGCTCGTCGACCGGTTCGGGTCGCGTCGGCTCATCCTCGTCTGCGTCGCCGGCATGGCCGGCTCGTTCCTGCTCGCCAGCGCCGCCCCGTCGCTCGGCGTCCTCGCGGTCGCCATCGCGGCGTGGGGGATCGCCGCCAGCGTCTACCACCCGGCCGGCCTCGCACTCCTGTCGAAATCCGTCGAACGCCCCGGAACCGCACTCGGCTACCACGGCATCGGTGGCAACGTCGGCATCGCCGTCGGCCCGCTCGTCGTCGCCGTGCTGCTTCTGTGGTTCGACTGGCGGCTCGTCGCTGCCGTCCTCGCGGTACCGGCGTTCGTGGTCGTCGCGTACGGCCTTCTCGTTCGCGAGGAGATCGACACCGGGACGGGACGCGGCGTCGAAGCCGACGGCGGCTCCCGGGACTGGGGAGTGGCGAGCGTCGTTGCCGACACGCGCGTGCTCATGACGATCGGGTTCGTGCTCGTGCTCGTCGTCGTGACGCTGAACGGGCTGTACTATCGGGCGTTCCTCACCTTTCTCCCCGAACTGCTCGACGACGCGCTGCCGTGGCTCTCGGACGTTCAGCTCTTCGCCCCCGACAGCCCGCAGGCCGACCAGTTCGACCCCGCGAGCTACCTCTACGCGATGATCCTGATGGTCGGCGTGTTCGGTCAGTACGTCGGCGGACGGCTCGCCGATCGGTTCCGCCCGGAGCGAGCGCTCGCCGCCGTCGTCGCGGGACTGTCGCTGCTCGCCGCCGCGTTCATCCCGGCCAGCGCGACGCTTCCGACGTTTCTCGCGGTGTCGATGCTCCTCGGCGTCGCGCTGTTTACCATCCAGCCGCTATCACAGGCGACCGTGGCCTCCTACTCGGCGCCGGAGATGCGGGGTCTCTCCTACGGCTTTAGCTACCTCTCGATCTTCGGAATCGGCGCCCTCGGCGCGGGGGTCGCCGGGGCGGTACTCACCCACGGCTCGCCGGCGGCGCTGTTCGGTCTCCTCGCGGTGCTCGCGGCGATCAGTGCAACCGTCTGTGTGACGATTCTCCGAGTCGGCGAGCCGCGCAGCTGAGTTCCCAATGGATTCAAGCGCGGGCGATCCGTATGGCCGCCGATGGGTAACGCGGATCTCCGACAGCTGGCCGTCATCGAGCCGATCGCCTACGAAGAGTTGAGCGGTTCGATCGTCGCAGTCGACGCACACAACTGGCTCTACCGGTATCTGACGACGACGGTGAAGTTCACTCGAACCGACGCGTACACGACCGACGACGGGTTCGAGGTCGCGAACCTCATCGGCATCGTGCAGGGGCTGCCGAAGTTCTTCGAACACGACGTCACGCCGGTGTTCGTCTTCGACGGCGGCGTGACGGAGCTGAAGGCCGACGAGGTCGACGCACGCCGCGAACAGCGCGAGCAGTACGAGACACAGCTCGAGGCGGCACGGGAGGACGACGCGGCCGACGCCGCGGAGATCGCGACGCTCGAATCCCGTACGCAGCGACTGACGGAGACGATACAGCGGACGACCCGTGAGCTACTCGAGTTACTCGACGTGCCGATCGTCGAGGCGCCCGCCGAGGGCGAAGCCCAAGCCGCGTACATGACCAGAGTCGGCGACGCCGACTACGCAGGGTCGGAGGACTACGACACGCTCCTTCTGGGCGCACCGTACACGCTTCGGGGGCTGACGAGCAAGGGCGACCCCGAATGTATGGACTTCGAGGCGACGCTCGCCGAGCACGAACTCACGTGGGAGGGGCTCGTCGACGCCGCGATCCTCATGGGGACGGATTTCAACGACGGCCTCGACGGCGTCGGACCGAAGACCGCGGTGAAGCTGATCCGCGAATACGGCGATCTCCACGCCGCCCTCGAGGCACGCGGCGAGCGGATCGAGGGCGCCGACCGCATCCGCTCGCTGTTCCTGGATCCGCCGGTGACCGACGAATACGAGATCGACACGACGATCGAGCCGGACGTCGGCGCCGCTCGCCGCTACGTCACCGAAACGTGGGAAGTTCCGGCCGACGAGGTCGAGCGCGGCTTCGAGCGGATCGAATCGTCGTTCGTCCAGACCGGGCTGGATCGGTGGAGTTGAGCCGCGTTACCGACCTTCGAACTCCGGCGTCCGGTTGTTCATGAACGCCTTGACGCCCTCCTCGTGGTCGTAGCTGTCCTTCGCCTCGGCCTCGATGCGCTCGGAGAGTTCCCGCTCGGCGTCGGTCAGCGTCGTCTTCTCCTGGATCGCGCGGATGATCCGCTTCATTCCCATGAGCGAGAGCGGCGCGTTGCTCGCGATCGTCTCGGCCATCTCGTAGGTTCGGTCCTCGAGTTCCTCGCGGGGGACGACGTCGTTGAGGAATCCCATGTCGTAGGCTCGCTGGGCGTCGATGAACTCGCCGGTGAACAGCATCTCCTTGACGCCGGACGGTCCCGTGTGGGCCATGATCTCGCCGATCGCGTCGCCGCCGTAGACCATTCCGAGCTTCGCCGGCGTGATCCCGAACTGGGCGTCGTCGACGGCGATCCGCATGTCGCAGCTGGCGATCAGATACATCGAGCCGCCGAAGGTGCCGCCGTTGAGCATCGCGATGACCGGATAGTCGTAATGCTTGATCCGGTCGACGATGTCGCCGATCGTCGACTCCTCCTCGTCGGGTTTCTCCTCGAGGTTTCGCTCGTGGAACGAGATGTCGAACCCGGAGCTGAACGCCTTCTCGCCGGCACCGGTCAGGACGATACACCGGACGTCGTCGTGGTCCTCGAGTTCGTCGAGTTCGTCGACGATGTCGCCGATCAGCGGCGGGCCGAGCGCGTTCCGCTTCTGCTGGTTGTCGATCGTCAGTGTTGCGACGTTGTTCTCTATCTCGCGGTGGATTTCACCCGACATAGCTTCACCGACACCGAGCCTACTGATGAAAATTCGGAAATCGGCTAAATACGACACTTCCTCTCCGAACGGTTCGGGATCGAGTGACTCAGCGGGTGTCACTCAGATGGAGACCCGCTCGGCGCCGGCGGCGTCGCGAGCTGCCCGCTCGAAGAGGTCGTCGGGCTCGGCGGATCGCTGGTCTTCGAGCCGACCGTTCGTCTCGGGGCGGGACGGCGCCAGTCGGTTGCAACCGGCGGCTATCGAGGCCTCGGCGTCGGTCCCGAGTTCGGCGGCTCGACGGACGATCTCGGGCTTGTCGACTGAAAAGAGCGGCCGGTGGATCGGCAGCTCCGTCGCCGCGCTCGTCACGCAGAGGTTTCCCGCCGTCTGACTCGACTTCTGGCCGAGCACCTCGCCCGTAACGATGCCGACCGCACCTTCGGCGTCGGCGATGGCCTCCGCCACGGAGAAGAAATACCGCCGCACCGCGAGCATCCGCCCGCCGTCGAACCGCTCGACGAGGTCGGCGATCGCGTCACCGCCGTCGACGAGTACCATCTCCTCGAGGTGGTTCGGCGCCCGCATCGCCAACCGCTCGCAGGCCGCGATCGCGCGAGCGCGGTGGTCGGCACCGCCGTACGCCCCGAGATCGACGTAGATCGGAACGACGGGGCTACCGCGACACATCGCTTCGAAGGCGGCGACCGGCGAGTCGATCCCGCCGCTGACGAGCGCGACGAGCGGCGTCTGTGATCCCACCGGGAGCCCCCCGGGACCCGACAGCCGATCTGCGAAGACGAACGCTCCGGATTGCCGGACGTCGACCTCGAAGACGACCTCCGGGGTGTCGAGATCGACGCCAGCGTCGACGACGTCGCCGACTGCGGCACCCCCCTCGCGTTCGAGTTCGGGACTCGGAACGTCGAAGGCGTCCCAGCCGCGGTGGGCACGAACGGCGTAGCTGTCGAACGCGCCGTCCCGTTCGGCAGCGAGCGTCGCCAGCGCGCCGTAGATCGTCTCCGCGTCGGCGGCCACCCGTCGAGCCGGGCTGGTGGAGACGACGCCGGGGATTTCGGCGGCCACACCGGCCGCAGCCTCCGCCGCGTCGGTCTCGAGGAGGATCCGGCCGTGGATGCGCTCGGCGTCCGCCTCGATCCCGCGCGACCGGAGTGCGGCCGCGACGTTCGTCCGGAGGATCCCCTCCATGCGTCCGCGAACGCCACCGGTCTTCGTTCCGATCTCGCCGTAGCGGACGAGAACGCTGTCGGGAGTCGACATCACGTTGGCGTCGGCGGCGGGCGAGGTAAAGCCGTTCGGTCCGGTGAGCGACGGGCTTTTCGCCTTCGGCGCGAACGCCCGGACATGAACCTCGCCGAGATCGAGCGACTCATCGAGCGGCGGATCGACGGCGCCGAGGCGACCGTTGAGCGTGCCCGCGGCGAACACGACGACGACCACCTCCGAGCCGAGGTGGTCGCCGAGGCTTTCGAGGGGAAGACGCTGCTGGAGCAACACGACATGGTCTACGACGCCCTGGGCGAGCTGATGACGACGGAGATTCACGCCCTCGAACTGTCGACGCGAACGCCCGAGTAGCGCCGTTTCGGTGGGTTTTACCTCCGCGAGCGAGAGGTTTCGCGCATGACAGACGAGTTCCGCGTCGAACGCGACAGTCTCGGCGAAATGCAGGTGCCGGCCGACGCCTACTGGGGCGCCCAGACCCAGCGCGCGGTCGAGAACTTCCCGATCTCCGGGATCAGCTTCGGCCGACGGTTCGTCCGCGCGCTCGGGATCGTCAAGAAGGCCGCCGCGAAGGCCAACCGGGATCTCGGACTGCTCGAACCGGAGACGGCCGACGTGATCGTGGAGGCAGCCGACGAAGTGATCGCCGGCAACCACGACGCTCAGTTCCCGGTCGACGTCTTCCAGACGGGATCGGGAACCTCCTCGAACATGAACGCCAACGAGGTGATCGCCAACCGCGCCGCCGAGATAGCGGGCGCGGAGATCGGCGATCGCACGGTCCACCCCAACGACCACGTCAACTACGGGCAGTCGTCCAACGACGTGATCCCGACGGCGATGCACGTCGCCGCCCTCGAAGCGGTCGAGCGGGACGTCATTCCGGCACTGGAGACGCTGGCCGAGGCGCTCGAAGCGAAGGAGCGGGAGTTCGACGACGTCGTCAAGACGGGACGAACCCACCTGCAGGACGCCACGCCGGTCCGGCTCGGTCAGGAGTTCGGCGGCTACCGAACTCAGATCGAGAAGGGGATCAGCCGGGTCGCGAGAGCCCGGGAGAGCCTCGGCGAACTCGCGCTGGGCGGCACCGCGACCGGAACGGGGCTGAACACCCACCCCGAGTTCCCCCAGCTCGCTGCGGAGTACATCTCCTCCGAGACCGGCCTCCAGTTCCGTGAGGCCGACAACCACTTCGAGGCGCAGGCTGCCCACGACGCGATGAGCGATGCCCACGGCGCGCTGCGGACCGTCGCCGGATCGATGAACAAGATCGCCAACGACCTCCGGCTGCTCGCCTCCGGTCCGCGGAACGGTCTCGGCGAGATCGAACAGCCGGAGAACCAGCCCGGCTCGTCGATCATGCCCGGAAAGATCAACCCCGTCGTCGCCGAGTCGGTGAATCAGGTCCACAAGCAGGTCCTCGGCAACGACGCCGCCGTGTCGGCTGGTGCCGCCCGCGGCGAACTCGATCTGAACCTCTACAAACCGATCCTGGCACACAACTTCCTCCAGTCGGCGAAGCTGATCGCCAACTCCGCGGAGGTCTTCGGCGAGCGGTTCGTCGCGAAACTGGAAGCCAACGCCGAGCACTGCCGGACGCAGGTCGACCAGTCGATGGCGCTGGCGACGGCGCTGAACCCCGCGATCGGCTACGACAAGGCGTCGAAGGTCGCAAAGCAGGCGCTCGAGGAGGGAAAGACGGTTCGAGAGGTCGCCGTCGACGAGGGCTACCTGACCGAGTCGGAGGCCGACGAGGTGCTCGACCCCCGAACGATGACCGAGCGAGTCATTCTGGGACAGGACTGAGCGGTGATCCCTCGGGAACGTCGATCCCCCGCGTCGCCAGATCGCGCCGGGCGCGTTCCCGGACCCGCTCCGGCGACGGAAGTCGCTCGTTTCGCTCAGTCCACGCGATCATCCACTCGGTGAACTCCTCGACCGCCTGCTCGCCGGCCAGCGACTGCAGCTCCGTGAGAATCGTCTCGTAGGCCGCCTCGTAGCGTTCGAACCGCCCACCAGTCGGTGGTCGCTTCGCCTCTCGTCGAGCGATTCGAACGCGACGCAACAGCGCAGGGACGCTCGCCATGGCGGACGTTCATCGCGACCCGTGTTAACGGTTCGTCCCGGTGGGGACGCCGACGTCGCCGTCCGGGTAGGAACTGACAGTTCCGTTCGGGGGAACACGAGCCCCGACCCGTCGACGGAGTGTAACTTTATTATAATTCATGGTGAATGTTCGCGTACATGTTCGAACGAATTCTCGTTCCGACAGACGGGAGCGAACCGTCGCGAAACGCCGCGAAGACGGGGATCGAGCTGGCGGCCGCACACGGCGCGACGGTTCACGCCCTCTACGCGGTCGAACCCATTCCACTGGGAGGGTTTACGGCCGGTTCCGGGCCCGCCTCGAGGGAGTTCGGCGACGTCGTAGAGAAGCAACGCGCCGAGGGGCAGGAGGCCATCGACGAACTCGTCGCAATGGCCGACGAGCACGGGGTGACGGTGATCGAGTCCATCGGCTACGGCAAGCCCGACGAGGAGATCCTCGAGTACGCCGACGAGGAGGGGATCGACGCCATCGTCATGGGAACCCACGGACGGTCGGGAGTGGGCCGGTTCGTGATGGGCAGCGTCGCCGAGAAGGTCGTCCGCAAGAGTCCGATTCCCGTCGTGACCGTTCGCACGAGCGAGGAGGATTTGTGACATCCTCGCCGCCCTAAAGGGCGACGCTTCCCGAGGTTCCTCTGTTACTCCCGTCGATTCGGATGGTTGGGAATCTAAGGTCTGCGACCGACGGCGCTGGCTCTGCCACGAAG